>JAHELX010000572.1 GCA_024643945.1 Anaerolineales bacterium | reverse complement strand
GCTCATGCTTTCACCAGTACGTCTTGATAAGCTCCGGGTTTGTCCTGGGCAGAGGCAGACAGCCCGCGGTTAATTTGATTATCGTACTTACCGGCGAGCAGGTCATTATAGAACTGGTAGTCGATTCCCTTGACCTTCTCGTCGTTGGGATAGCGGTGATAGTTGTCTTTCGACATCAAGCTCTTGCCCTCGGCGATCAATTGGTAACCAAGCGCCGATCCCGGATAGGGGGCATAGTAAGCGATGGAGGGCATAACCCAGCGCATGCGCTTGAGCATCCGGATCGTGTCAAAAGCGTCGGCCTGGGTCTCGCCGGGGATTCCCAGCATAATATTGGCCCAGAACTTCGGGGGCTCCTTTCCCTGGCGTACGAAGTCTTCGCCAATCCTATTCAAGAGGTCAATGGTGAAGTTGTTGTCCTCCGCCGTACATTCCTTGTTAAGAATCCGTAAGACGCGGTCGCTCCCGGACTCGAAACCAATCGAGATCGTATCCCAGTTGGTCTCCCGGACGAGGCCCTCGAAGAGGTCAGGCCACTGGCGAACTGTATCCGAGCGGGCAGCGGCCCAGTAAGGCCATGGACGATGCGCCAGGCGCGGATACTTCTCCAACCATTCCTGCAACCAGGCCGGTTGTTGGAAGAACATTGAGTCGTGGATGACCACCGAACCCAGCGGCCCATAGGTATCGTCCAGGTAGTTGAGTTCCTCAATCACCATCTCCACCGGTTTGCGCCCCATATTGGGGATGTAAGAAGCCTCATTACAAAAGACGCACTGCCATGGGCAGACCCGGCTCGTCAGTATCGTCGCGACCGGGCCCGGTCCCCATCCACACTCCGGCTCCAGGGGCCAGGGGAAATCGGGAAGGTTAGGGTTGGGCCACAAGGTGCGGTCCATCAGCGGCCAATCGGCCATAGACTTGGTGCCAATCCCTACGACGGTCCGAGGAAAGGACAGGGGATCCTGCACCAGGTCAACGATGATGTTCTCCCCGGGGCCCTGACAGATCCGGTCAAATTCCTCGATAGCTTCCATCTCGTCAGGGGCCACCGTGGCATGCATCCCGCCGGTGACCACGACTCCCTTGGGGTTCATCTTCTTAAAAGTCTTAGCTGCCTTGTAGGCGAAGGGAAACGTATAGCTCCTCACGTTTATGATGAGTATGTCATATCCTGCCAGTTTATCCGGAAGCTCGTCCCAAGAGAGCAGGGAACGCAAGGAGAACATCTCGGTCTCCACGCCACTGTTCTTCAGAATCGTTCGCAGGAGCCCCATCCCGTGATCCTGCCAGCGGTCATGAGCGCCGGCAGGCTCGACGTAAACTCCCAGATCTCCCAAATCTAGCCAAAGTCTTCTCATGGTTTGACTTCCTTCCCAACCACACAATGAATCATGCGTCGCGCCAAGGCCGGGCCTCCTCCGCTGGTTCTCAGTCGCACACACAGTGATTATAGCACATACGCGATGAGCAACCAATCGGGACGCGAAACGTAAAACGTAAAACGAAAAACGTAAATGTCATCCAGTTGCCAGATGCTTCCTTACGTTTTACGCTTTACGTTTTACGTTCTGTTATTCTATACGCTGACTTCCACGGCCTTCTTCAGTTCGGTCTTTTCCTCGCGTGGGAACAGGGTGCGGAAGGCCATACGGAAAGTGCGGCGCCAGTTGATCCAAAAGTCTTTGCGTGTGACGATGCGGGCGACTCGGCTGGGGCGCAGGTAAAAACGACGATAAGCCTCGCGCCATTTGCGCTCGATGAGATCGGCGCTCATCTCGCCGATCTCGTAGCGCGCTTTGCCCTCAAAGAAGACGTAGTCCTCCCAGTCCTCCACCAGGATACGGCCCTGGCGCTTGGCGATTTCGTAGACAGTGGTGCCCGGGTAGGGTGTCATCATGGAGAAGTTGGCGATCATCGGATCCAGCTCGATCGCGAACTGGATGGTCCGCTCCATCGTTTCTTCAGTCTCACCAGGCAGGCCGATGATGAAGAAGCCGATGGTCTCCAGGCCAATTTCCTTGGCATTCTTAAAGGCGCGGCGGATGGTGTCGTGGTCTATCTTCTTGTCAATGGAAAGCAGAATGTCAGGGTCGCCCGATTCGACGCCAAAAGCGGTACGCTTGAGACCAGCAGCTTTCAGCTTGGCCAGCAGCTCTTTTGAGGCCAGGTTGGCCCGAATACCGTTGACGAAGATCCAGGGCACGTGATTGAGCTTGTTTTCGACGAGCAGGTCGGACAATTCCATAAGCCGGTCCACCTTGATGTTGGCGCTGTCGTCGAGGACGCCAATCTCCTGGGCTCCCAAGTCTTCGACCAGATGTCGCCACTCCGCCAGCACGTTCTCGGCAGTGCGTGCCCGCCATTTTTGCGGCATGATGCTCTGTGAGCAGAAGGTGCAGCGATAGGGGCATCCGCGTGAGGTGAGGATGCTGAAGCTCCTGGCCCCATCCACGGCGTCGGTAGCTGGCTGGAGATTGGTGTAACGCTCCATCTTGAAGAAGTGGTAGGCCGGCCAGGGCAGGGTATCCAGGTCTGCGATGGGAGGATGGTCAGGCTGGTTGTGAATTTCGCCGTCGTTAGTTTTAAAGGTGATGCCCATGATGTGATGGAGATGTCTGGCCTGCGGATCAAGCAGATCACGGGCAGTGAAATTGGGGTCGGTGCTCAGCCCCTTTTCTATCACCTCGCACACGGCCAGCCAGATTTCCTCGCCTTCTCCCCTGGCGACGACGTCCACCTCTGGCCGTTCAGCGCTCTCAAAGGGCAAAACCGACGGGTGTGGCCCGCCGACGACGATAGGTACGTCTTTGACGCTCTTGATGGCCTGGGCGGTGCGCCAGGCCTGCTTCACCTGCGGGGTGTTGGCTGTAATGCCCACTACGTCCGGTTGAAAGCGACGCACGGCATCCGTCACATGTTCATCTTCCACGTCAGCATCAAAGAGGAACACTTCATCTCCGCGCCGCTCTGACACGGCGGCCAGGTAAGCCAGGCCCAGGTGGGGTGTGGTGCGAGTATCTATGGGCAGGCGAAACCTGGGGTTAATTAACATAACTCGCACAGTCAGTTGCCTCCCTCTTCCGAGTATATACCGAACGTTTACCAAACAAAGGTTTATTCTACGCTGTTTTCGGCCTGGGGCAAATTGGGATAACCTCGCTCCGAAAACAGGTCAAACAAGATCTACTATATCGCAAGCAGTGATGGTATGCATCGGGCACTCGGCGTAAAATTGGAGATAAAGTCTAGGCCATTCGGCCTAAGGGTGTCCATTCCGAAAATTCGAGGGCGTTTGGGCCTTGACAGACGATATGGGTTGTGATAACATGTATATGGATTTGGGAGCGCTCCCAAATCACTCTCCAAAGCTGACGCGTAAATACTCGTTAAATCTCATTATATGCAGGACTTCTGCAGCGATTGTTTGCATATTGTGGGAGCGCTCTCTACACGGGGGATAGCATGGGTAAGTTAACCCTGGAGCAAATTGCGAAATTGTCAGGTGTGTCTCGCTCTACTGTTTCCCGTGTGGTCAACAATCACCCCAGTGTAAAGCCCGAAGTGCGGCAGCGAGTTATGGAGGTTATTGCCGAGACAGGCTACCATCCTGATCCGGCGGCCCGTTCGTTGGCTATCCGACGTTCTGGGATCATCGGTCTGATTATCCCGCGTGCGGTGCAATCTCTCTTTACAGACCCATATTACCCGCGCTTGATGCAGGGAATTGCGCAAGCTTGCAACGCAAATGATTACACTTTATCCCTCTTTCTGTTTCACACTGAAGACGAAGAGCAAAAACTCTACCCCAGAGTGCTGCGCACCCAATTGGTGGATGGGGTCATCGTCATTGGGTCACAGGTCGATAACCCTCTCATTCCCCAATTGATCAAAAACCAGGTACTCTTCGTGATGGTGGGGCGGGCAAACGATATGACGGAGGTCAGCTTTGTGGATGCCGACAATGCCATTGGCGCCTACACCGCTGCAAACCACCTGATTCGGTTGGGCTGCCAGCGCATTGCCACGATTACCGGCCCCCTGAATACTACGGTAGGCCTCGATCGCCGGCAGGGTTACCTGGACGCGCTCAACGATCGGGGTCGCTCCATTGATTACAGATTACTCGTTGAAGGTGACTTTACTGAATCAGGTGGCTATATCGCTATGCAGCGATTGATGCCACACCGGCCGGATGCCGTGTTCGTCGCTTCCGATACGATGGCATTCGGCGCTCTGCGAGCCTTGCGTGAGGCGGGTCTGTCTGTGCCAGACGATGTGGCCTTGGTCGGTTTTGACGATCTGCCCACGGCGGCCTTTTCTGATCCGCCTCTGACTACTATCCGGCAACCG
>JAHELX010000065.1:7121-16566 GCA_024643945.1 Anaerolineales bacterium | reverse complement strand
AGTGCCGAGAGGGCGGCGACTACGTAGGTCCAGGCAGCAGCGTTGAGCACTTTGTTCACGCCATCCAACTCGCGGCGGTCGACGATGTTGTACTGGTAGAGCAGCTTCTTGGCCCGGGCACTGGCGTCCAGCTCGACGGGCAGGGTGACGAAGGAGAAAGCGGTCACGGTGCCGAAGAGGGCCACGCCAAACCATGCCAGTGCATTGCCCAAGGCAAAGGCGCCCATCAAGGCTTCCAGCAGGATGCCGGCCATGATGACAAGCGGGCCCAGCCACGAGCCAAATTGAACGGCCGGGACCATCGCACTGCGAACTTGCAGCGGCAGGTAGCCTTTGGCGTGCTGCAGCGCGTGGCCCGATTCGTGGGCGGCCACGCCTACCGAGGCCACCGAGGGGTTGCGCGCCACCTGCGGTGACAGGCGTAGCGTTCGGCTGCGCGGATCGTAGTGATCGCTCAGAAAGCCACCCGCTTCCTCAATGCTAACGTCATACAGCCCGTTGCTGTCGAGAATCTCCCGGGCCGCCTGGGCGCCGGTCAGGCCCCGCAGCGTGCGAACCTTCGAATATTTGTCGAACCGGCCTTTTACTGCCGCCTGGGCAATAATGCCCAGGATGAGCGCCGGTATCATAAAGATCAAGAAGAGTGGGTTGTACCAAATTGGGTAGAACATAGAATATCACCTCGTTTCCGGATTCACACATAACTATTCCGAAATTCCTGCCGCTGTAATTGAAAGGGGGTGCATCCCAAATTCTTGGCAGACCCTAAGGGTTTTCTGAAACCCTTAGGGTCTAGCACCTGAAATTTGGGACAGACCCATTGAAAGGTGCAACGCACTTGGTTCACATCGGAATATGATTTGCTTTATTGTACCACAATTTATCGAAAATAGGTTAATCAAACATTAAATCTGACTGCCACCAGGCTGACAGTACGCTCCCATTCAGGGCGCTACAAAACGAGAGCCGTCTCCTGTGTCCGGCCATCTCGCACGAAACGCACGCGTACTTGTTGTCCTGGCGCGATACGGCGGGAAAGGTTCACCAGCGTGGCGGCGTCAGGGATAGGACGGCTGCCGATTTCGGTGATGACGTCCCCCTTTTTCAGGCCGGCTCGTTGGGCCGCGGAGCCAGCGCGGACTTTGCCGACGTAAGCTCCCTGTCCCACGGCTGGTGCGTGTCGAGACGCGTCAGCCACACTCACGCCCAGTGTGGGGCGTGACGCCTGGTGCAGCAGGCGTTCCAGCCGGGGCCGGTCAAAACCGATGACGAATTCACCGTCAATCTCGGTGACAGGTACGCCCTGCTGGCCGGTGCGTCGCACCATGTCCACGGCGGCTGCCCGGTCCATCGACACGTCCTTTTCGACGAACGAAATGCTTCGTTGTGAAAGAAACTCTTTCACCATGCGGCAGTAGGGTCAGGTCGGGGTGGTATAAACAATTACGCTCATAATGATACCTATTCCTGCTCGCAATGTAGCTCAAAGGGGCGGCGTTAGCCGGCCGCCGCCCCCTTTCATTGGCCTGGCACGGGCCTCACTACAGGTTGAAACTGGTTTCCTTAGATGCCACGTAACTGCTCAGGTGCCCGGCACTTTTGCGGCCTTCAAGCCATAATCTGGCGTCTGACAGCGGCCCGGACGTGGTGCATTTCTGTCGATGAAGTGCCGGGCACCTTACTATTGGATGTCGAACCGACCTGCAGTGAGACCCGGTTGTCTGCGAAGCTGTGAGTTACGCTTCGGTAAACTCGCCTTCGACCACGTCTCCTTCACCCTCACCGGTACCTTCAGCGCCGCCAGTCCCGTTGCTGCCAGGAGCAGCACCGGGGGTAGCGCCAGGTTGCCCGGCGTACATGGTTTCACCCAGTTTCATACTTGCCTGCTGCAAGGCCTCCATGGTTCGCTTAATACGCGTCACGTCGTCGGTCTTGATGGCCTCGCGCACGTCGTTGATCTTGGCTTCCAGGTCGCCCCGGGTAGCACCATCTACCTTGTCGCCCAGATCTGTCAGGGTCTTTTCTACCTGGTGGGCCAGGTTGTCGGCCTGGTTGCGCGCATCCACGATCTCTTTGCGGCGCACGTCTTCGGCTTTGTGTTGTTCGGCCTCACGCATCATGCGATCGATGTCCGCCTGGCCCAGGTTAGTGCTGGCGGTAATGGTGATTTTCTGTTCTCGCCCGGTCGCTTTGTCTGCGGCGTTCACGTTCAAGATGCCGTTGGCATCAATGTCAAAGCCTACCTCGATTTGCGGCATACCGCGGGGCGCGGGCGGGATACCGTCCAACCGGAATTGACCCAGCAACATATTGTCGGCAGCCATGGGCCGCTCACCCTGGAACACCTTGATATCTACCGCTGTCTGACCGTCCTCGGCGGTGCTGAAGACCTCACTCTTGTGGGAAGGAATGGTGGTGTTACGCGGGATGAGCACGGTCATCACGCCCCCCAAGGTCTCAACACCCAGCGACAGAGGCGTCACATCCAGCAGCAGCACGTCCTTCACCTCTCCACCCAGCACGCCGGCCTGGATAGCCGCGCCCACGGCCACGACTTCGTCCGGGTTGACGCCTTTGTGTGGCTCTTTGCCGCCGGTCAGTTCCCGCACCAGGTCTTGTATCATGGGCATGCGGGTAGCGCCGCCCACCAATACCACCTCGCTGATGTCCGCTGGCTTGAGCCTGGCATCCGCCAGGGCGCGTTCAAAAGGTTCCCGGCAGCGATTGACCAGGTTTTCGGTCAACTGCTCGAACTTGCTGCGGGTCAGCTTCATTTGCAGGTGCTTGGGCCCACTGGCGTCGGCAGTGATAAAGGGCAGGTTGATCTCCGTTTCGAGCACGCTGCTCAACTCGACCTTGGCCTTCTCGGCGGCTTCCTTCAGCCGCTGAAGTGCCTGCCGGTCCTGGCGCAGGTCGATCCCCTGCTCTTTGCGGAACTCGTCGGCGATCCAGTCCACGATGCGTTGGTCCCAGTCGTCCCCGCCCAGGTGGGTGTCGCCGTTGGTGGACTTCACCTCGATTACACCTTCGCCCACTTCAAGCACACTCACATCAAAAGTGCCACCACCCAGGTCCCAGACCAGAATGGTTTCGTTTTCCTTTTTGTCCAGCCCATAGGCCAGGGCGGCTGCCGTTGGCTCGTTGATGATGCGCAAAACTTCCAGTCCGGCGATCTTGCCGGCGTCTTTGGTCGCCTGGCGTTGGCTGTCATTGAAGTAGGCAGGCACGGTGATGACCGCCTGGGTGACCGACTCGCCCAGATAAGCCTCGGCGTCGGCCTTGAGCTTGGCCAATACCATCGAGCTGATTTCCTGCGGCGTGTAGGTTTTATTATTAATGGGTACATGAATGCGGGCGTCACCACTCGGCCCCTCGACGACCTGGTAGGCCAGCATCTTGCGCTCAATTTCGGTTTCTTCGTAGCGACGACCGATGAGGCGCTTGATTGAATAGAGGGTGTTGTCAGAGTTGACCACGGCCTGGCGTTTGGCTGTCTGTCCAACCAATCGCTCACCACTCTTGGTGAAAGCCACCACGGATGGGCAGAGGCGACCGCCTTCGGCGGTCGGAATTACCGTCGGGTCCCCCCCTTCCATGACTGCTACCACGCTGTTGGTTGTACCCAGGTCAATTCCTATAATTTTAGACATAGCTTATAACCTCCCGATTTACGATTTTTGCTGCCGAAGATAAGCACTTGTCCAGAAATAACTTGTTACTTCTGCAATCAGTTTACGCCTGATTTGCCGATTGAAGTGCAAAGTTATACCCAACGCACGGGTATTATATTATCGGACAAGCACTAGGTGATACTTTGCGAGTGATGCAACACAATAGCCTGTCTTTGCCCCGTTTCAGGGAGATGGCTGTAATCGCACGTGCATGGCCCCCCATCGGCGCAGCCGGAACAACAGTAGGCCTCGCCATCCACGATGGTAGGTATCCAGTAAATAGTGATCTGGCAATTGGCACATTTCAGCCGGGTATTGGCGGCGTGTTGCATAAATTGCTTTTGCATGATCTTGCTCTTCGTCTCAGCGTTGTCTACATTGTAATGCGGGCGTGTTAGATTCACACTAGACACATGTTAGAATCGGATTAGAGATTGCCAGATTCCAGGCTTTGCACCTATTAACACGCTTTGAAATGCAGCGGGGGAATGGACCTGAAGAGGTTCATTCCCCCGTTTTTTGTTCGCCGCTTGCTATACTATACCCATCAGCAGGGTGACCACCCGCCTCTTCCATCCAGGCAAATCTGGATAAATTGACCGTTGAGGTTAAGTTGCATGATCTGCACATAATCGCCTTTGGGGACAACGCTGAAAAAGGTCAAAGAGGTCGTCCCACCGGGCGGCGGACCAGCCCCAGCGTAGCCGTAGTAACAGGCCGTTACTTCCTGCCCTTCGGCCGTGAAAAACCTCACGTTCTCGCCCCAATCATCTTGCACTTTGGCGGTTGAGTTGTTTGTCAGCAGCAACTCAACATTAAAGCCCCTAAAATTGGGGTTTTCATCATCCCAGTTACCGGTTTCCCAAGCCCTACAGGGGTTACCGTCTTTGGGTGCTCCCCAAGGTTCCTCATACCTATGTTGGCCGCCTATCCTCAAAACGTAGACGTCACTACCCACCGATTCGGGCTGGCCGCCTGTGGTCGGGGTAGGCGCGCCAATGGGTGGTATGGGTGTGGACGTTGGCGGGGCAGTCCCTTCCTGACTGTTGAGATCGTCAATGTAAATGGTTCCGCTGCCGCTGTAGGTATCAGGAATGTCGTCCAGCACCAGAGCCTGGAAGCTGATGGGGTAATCAATGGCTCCGTTATCTGGGCCGCTGATGTGACCGCCAGGCCAGGACTGGCCGGGATCCAGAATGGCGGCCATCTGCTGCCAACCGGTGTGCTTCACTTGGCCAAAGGTCATTTGCCAGGTCTGTCCAGCCGCGTCTTTGATCCAGATGTTAAGGAAGTGGCCGGAGCCGTCGCCATAGACCCAAGCCAAGATGGCGTTGGGCTGCCCCGCCAGGGGGCGGCTTTGCAGGAAAACAACGTAGTCGCTGTCTGGGGAGGGGAAATTGTAGGTCAATTGTCCGGCATATTGACCGCCATGCACTTGGACCGTGGAACGGCTGAATTCGCCATAAGGTTGGTCTCCGCGCTTCCAGATGCTCTCGTTTTCGAAATCCTGGAAAATACCCAGTGGCGCAGCGACTACTGGTATCTGAGTAGCGACTGGTTTTGGTGTCGAGGTAGGGTTTGGCGTCGAGGTGGAGGAAACTTCCGGCGTTGGGGCGGCAGCCTCCACCGCGACCACGCTGATGTTGCAAAAGCCGGCATCAACCAACCCTGGACCATAGACGTCCAACTGGCCATCGGCCGGGTCGACGTCGAAGCCATCAGAAACGGCGCGGGTGGTGTATGACTCAATCGTGACGCGATGCCCGCCGGCTGGCAAGATACCCACGTTAACCCACCATTCCAGGGCAGGGCCACGCTGGTCTTTGGCATGATAACCCTCGGTGCGGTAGTAGTTAAGCGAGCCCATCTCTGTAATAGGGACACCACCCAGGCGGACGTCGTAATAGGCAACTTCCAGCCATTGGGCCAGATAGCCGGTTTCGCTGTCTTCGGCTACTGTCCAACTCCATCTCAGGATCAACGGCTCGTCAGTGCTGATCTCGACCTGGCGATTGCAGCCAGCGTCAATCCACGTGAGGTTCTCTGGCGGTTCACCCTCCTCCGCCGTGAGGGCCGGCACTCCGCCCACCACAATCGTGACCGCCTCAGGGACTGGCAGCGGGGTCACCGTGGGGGTAGGTAGGGAGGGGGGTTCTACAGGGACCGGTTGTGCCTGAACGGTTGTAGGCGTCTGAGAAATTTCGGGGGGACTCTGGGTCTGCGAGATGCCCTTTGGGTGAGATATGTCTAGCACAGTTAAGTAGTAGTAAAGGCCTCCGATGATTGCCCCCCCAATCAAGACAGTTGCCACGATGACCCCAATCCATATCCAGGGACCATTGTCCCGGGCCGATGGATAGTAGATGGGTGCCGGGGGGAACGGCGGGACTGAGGCAGGTGGTGGAGAGGGGGTAGCCGGGACAAAGGTTGAGTCCGGGGTGCCGGGTGATGGCCTGCCAGACACAAGGGTCGAGTCCGGGATCACTGTTACCTGGTCGCCCGGGCTGGGTTGGCCGGGCTGAACGTTGAGCGTGACGACATCACCCAACTGGAGAGTATCACCGGGGCGCAACGGCGTGGGGCCGGTCACCCGCTGTCCGTTGACAAAAGTGCCGTTGGTCGAGCCGAGGTCTTCAATCACAAACCCATATGGCGTTGCCCTGATTCTGGCGTGCTGCCGGGACAACGACGGTTCAGGGATAGGGATGTCGTTGGCCAAGCTGCGACCAATCGTCTGGGTGTGTTTCTGAACAGCGAACACCTGGCCTGGATCAGGGCCAATTTGGACAACAAGATTTATGGAAGGTAGCTGGTTGTTTATGGCAGAATCCCCCCTCAGCGCAATCACCACAAAAACATAGGTACGAACGGCGGACTAGCAGCTTGAGGTCCGTGCTGCTTATAGTACAACTTTTGACTTAGAAGTTACTAGGAAGAAAATTAGAAAATACTTACAAAACCCATGAGTATGGTGTATAGAACATTACCTTAAAATTTCCTGGTTCCAGCATTCAGCTTTACTTTCGTCGGGAATTCTGAGTGTGCCGCACGAGATGCGCTTGACACTTCCTTAACTCCAAGATACAATCTCGTTATCCTACACCCTGGTGTGTCATTTCGAAAGGTTGTGCGAGGATGACAAAACAACGCGTTTTGGTAATTGACGACGACCCGGCCGCTTTGCGTTTGACAGGGTATATCTTCCAGCGGGCGGGCTACGAAGTCCACGAGGCAGCGAATGGGATTGAAGGGCTGGCCAAAGCGGAGGAAGTGAAGCCCGATCTGGTGATCCTGGACGTGATGATGCCCGACGTGAGCGGCCTGGAGGTGTGTCAGCAATTGCGGGCCCGGTCCGGCACGGCCCAGTTGCCGATCATTATGCTGAGTGCCAAAGGGCAGGTAAACGACAAGATCAGTGGCTTTCAGGCTGGTGCGGACGATTACGTGCCGAAGCCGGTGGCTCCCGAAGAGTTGCTGGTCCGGGCCAGGGCGTTGTTACAGCGGTTTGGGGGGTATCGGGGTTGAGGGGATAACACGATAGTTGCCCTTTGGTATTGATGTCTGGCCGATGATTACCGATTCGGAAGGAGCTTTGCCGCCAGGGCGAAGCTCTGTTGCTTGTAGCGGGCAGCGCCTGCCGGATTGTTTCGCCGCCAGACGCGAATGGGCATATACTTCTGCACTTCATACAGCAGGTAGAATTGGCGGCGAATCAGCGCGGGAGGCGATTCGTCGCGCGGCGTGCCATATCTTTCCCAAAAGGCCGGTTCGCTGATGCCGCAATAGTCCAGCACAGCGAATTCGATCTCCACGTCGCCCCACAACGCCCGATCGAAGTCCAGCAAGCCGGTCACGTTCCCCACTTCATCAATCAGAATATTCTGGCTCCAAACGTCCATATGAAGCAGGCGAGAAGCCACGGGGCGGTGAAAGTGTTCAAGATACAGATCCAACAAATCACGCATGACCTGGGCTTCGTCGAGGCTATAGCTGCCACAGGCAACCACATCGTCTAGCAGTTTGTTCCACATCACGCGAAAAGCGGCTGACCAGGTGGGTTGCGCATGCATAGGATGGTGCGCACCCAGGTAACCATATGCCTCAGTTCCCAGGCAGTCAGCAGCGGTGAGGGCATGAAGCTGACTCAGGTATTCGCCCACTTGATACAGGGCCCGTCGAAATTGAGCCGAAGTGAGGCGGGGAACGTTGCTGAGAGGCATGCCCGGCAGGGCGGTCATCAGTAGATAGTCACGGTCGATGCGCGTCCGGCTGAAGTCATATGCGATCATCTCGGCCACCGGAATGGTCGTTTGGGCACGGATGAGGGCGTGCAGTTCTGGTTCCTGGCGCATCATCTGCCGCTCATAGAAAAGAAAGCCGGCATCATCGGGTGGGGCGATGCGCAGCACCAAGCGGCCCAGATCGCAGTCTACCCAGTAAGATGTGTTGTGCTTGCCAGTGCCGATGGATGAGAAACGAAGTGAGGCTGGATCGACTCGGATATGGGCGAGAATCAGTTCCGTGAGCGTTCTGATGTCCAAGGATTCGGGCAAAGTCGGTGTCCCTCTGGGGCAGGATTGAGAGTATTATATCCTTGTGTGCCCAAATAGTGAAAATATGGGTGCATACCAAGGTGGATTTTTGACGAATTTGCTGGAATTCCAACAATTTCAAACCAAATTCAAACTTTTCTATGATACAATTACGGTGAGTTTTTATGAGGGGTTCTTTAAGTATGCTCGAATTGGGGCGCATATTAGCTGTACTTGCTCTTTCACTGTTACTATCTCCTTAATAACCGAGCTTCATCTCCTTCCTTCCTTGCATAATCTAGCCTCTCTTCTCTTGTGATGAACTCAGGACGCTATCGTGCCCCTGAGGTAAGGGAGTGCCCGCTGACGTTGGGGTGCAGGAGTGAAGAGCCCTCGGTGCGTTGAAGCAGCCCAGACAGTGAATGATCTCATTTGTGCCCTTTTGAATTGATAGCAAGGTGATCTATGAGGCGCGTTTGCGTCCTATCTTACTCCTGGGAGGGGTAGTGAGGAAAAAGGAGGCCGATATGAGTGCCACATTGTTACTCATTGACGACGATGTCTCGTTGTGTGAGACGGTTCGGTTCATGTTGACCAAGAAAGGTTTCCAGGTCGAGGTTGCGCACAATGCCATCGCTGGCCTGCAAAAGGCCTATGCCGTTAAGCCAGATGCCGTCATCCTGGACATTATGCTGCCTGATATGGACGGCTGGCAGACGTGTCGCCGCTTTCGTGAGATGTCCGACGTCCCTATCATTATGCTTACGGCCCTCGGCTCGGAGGAGAATGTGGTCGAAGGTCTGAACCTGGGAGCCGATGATTACATTGTTAAGCCAGTGACCGCTGAGGAACTGGCGGCGCGCGTCCGTGCCTTACTGCGGCGCGTCTCTCGTTCGAGCACCAGTGGCGGAAATGGCCGGGAACCGATCCTCACGTATGATTATCTGGTCATTGACTTTGATAAGCATGAGGTTACAGTGGACGGCAAACGGGTGGACCTGAGCCCAACCGAGTTCCGCCTCCTGTCGGTGCTGTCCCGGCACAAGGGGCGCGTGCTCCCGCACGAGTTTCTGCTGACCGAAGTTTGGGGGCCGGAGTACGTGGGCGAGGTAGACTACTTGCGCCTGTACATCAGCTATCTGCGCCGCAAGGTCGAAAAAGATCCGTCGAAGCCGAGCCTGATCCACAATGAGTGGGGCGTTGGATATCGCTTTGGGTAAAGAGTGTACAAGCTCAACCGGC
>JAHELX010000065.1:0-7021 GCA_024643945.1 Anaerolineales bacterium | reverse complement strand
AGCAATCACTGGGGCGTTAGACCCTCGATGGTTAGCTGGGACCAATACCCTTCAAATAGGGCCACGTCGTGGGGATGGGGCTTGCCCGTGTCCTGCCAGGCGAGCGCACCCACCCATAGGTCCCCTGCGGGGATAGGTCCCCTTTTGGGGAAGGGTTGCCCCTACGGTTCGGGCGATTGGGTTATTTGAAGGGTTTTGCACCCAGGACCTATTTTAAGTACTAGAGCACGCCATCCACAGCGCAGCCAGGCGCTGGTTGTCATTTGAAGCAATCAAGCAGCGGATGTTCAGCAGCTTGACCGATACTATGCACAGATATCGGCCAACCAGTTGAACATCCGCTGCTTTGCTTCTTGTTGGCTGATTGTGATATCTATATAGGGTTCTAATTCAATTCTAACTTTTTTCTAAGCATATTCTCACGGCTTTATCATTAAGTCTTGTTAGACTTTCAATCATAAACAGAGAAGGAAGGGATCCGGGGTTGGGGGAACCTAGAGTTGGGGCGCTCGATTGCTGATTCCTGGCCCTTGGCCGTTAGCGTACTTTGGGCAAGAGGCAAACGTGGCTGGAGAGAAAATACTCATCGTTGATTTGGATGCCGGATTGTTGGAAACTGTGGCAAAGGAAGTATTATCGCCTCATGGTTTCAGGCCGCTTTTCGCCAGGGGGCAGGATGAAGGATTGAAAGCGGCTGTGGATGAGTCGCCACATCTCTTGCTGTTGCATCTGCCAATGGACTCATCGCTCCGCTTGCTGCGTCGCCTGGCACAAGCAGACCTCTTGATCCCTTCGATTCTGCTAGTGGAGCGAGAATCGGACTACGTCGTCGTCGAGTTCCTCCGGTTGGGCGTTCGAGATTACCTGGTCTATCCTTTTGCCGCTGAGGATGTGCTGCAAGCGGTCCGCCGCGCTCTCGGGCAAGAAGCTTGTTCGCCAGATTATCGACAAGGGGCTGGAGATCTGGCCGTTTTCAATCGTGAGTTAGAGCAGCGCGTCAAAGAATTGGGTGTATTGCTGGGGATCGGACGCTCGGTCAATTCATTGCTGGACCTGGACCTGGTCCTCAACCGTGTCACAGAAGCGGCCGTGTTTATCACCGGTGCAGAAGAGGGATATTTGCTGCTTTTAGACTCAGAAACTGGTGAATTGCAATTGCGGGCCGCGCAAAATTTGGGCGAAATGCAGGCACAGGGCTTTAGTCTGCGGGTTGAAGACAGCATTGCCGGCATGGTTGTCAGCTCCGGTAAGCCGATTCTCTTGAGTGGAGATGGCACACAGAAGCTCAAAGTCAAGACCGGCTATTTGGTCAAATCGTTGCTCAACGTGCCCCTGAAGGTTAACGGGCGAGTGATCGGCGTCTTGGGCGTGGACAATCAAGTGTCGAGTGCTTGCTTTACCCTAACGCACCTACGCCGATTGTCGGCTTTGGCTGATATGGCAGCCACGGCAGTGGAGAACGCGCGTCAATATACTGAGTTGCACCAAAAGCTTACCCGCCGGGTTAAAGAGGTTGCCACCTTGCAGGCAGTGGCTGGTCAATTGAGCGGCGTCACCGACTTCGACGTGGGGGCACGATTGGCGTTGTCGCTTACCCTCAAAGCTACCAATGCCGAAGCTGGCGTTCTGGCCTGGTCCATTGGAGAACACAACCACCCGACGTTTTATGTTTCTCAAGGGAGCCTGGGCGAGTTGGTCCTCACCCATCATGATGGGGCGACGCCGGACCGTTGGTGGGACGAGCAGACGCTCCAGGCGGTCATCGAGATGGGACAGCCTATTCTCAAGAGCGACCTTCAGGTTGAGGGAAATGGCCGTAGCACGCATGCTCGGTCGCGTATGGCGGTGCCGATGCGGCGTGGGAGAAGAGTGATCGGTGCCATTGACCTTGAGAGTTCCCTGCCCCATGCCTTTACCCAGGATGATCTACAATTTGTGACCAGTGTCGCTGATCAAGTGGCCATTGCCCTGGAAGGGACGGTGCTGCAAGAGAGGGCCCAGGCTGAGCGAGAGCGTTTATCGCTGCTAATGGAGGCAGTAGACAATGCGGTGTGGTTGGTAGACGCCGACCTGCGCTTGATGGCGCAAAACGAAGCTGCCAGTGCCATGCTGGGTTGGCCACTGGACGAGACCATTAGGCGTTCTGTATACGAATTAGTGCCGTCCGGTGATACTTCCCCAGAGGGGACCTACGGGTCGACCAATAGCTTGTGTCAATTGCTCAGCCAGGCTATAGAAGAACGGCGGCGTATTTCATTCCCCCAGGATGGACCTACGAATGATGGCATGTTATTGGCGACCAGGGATGGCCGTCCCGTTCTTGTCAGAGGTCAGGTCGTACCCGTCGTTCGGGATGGCCGGGCAGTGGGTGCTATCTGCGCTTTTCAGCAGGCCCGCCCCGAAAGGAGCGATGACCGCATCAGATTCGAGTTTGCGAATATGGCTTCGCATCTATTGCGCAGCCCTCTCAGCTTCATTCAGGCCTCAATTGACCTCATGCTGAGTTCGGAATTTGAAGTTGAAGAGCAGCGTGCGATGCTGAATAAAATGCGAGAGCAGGGCCAACGTATCGCAGAATTCATTAGAGACTTGCTAGAAATATCACGAATGGAAACTGGCAAAGTGCGTGTTCACGCCGAACCGGTTGTCCTTCCTCCCCTAATTGAGCGTACGCTGGATCTGATCCGGACTGAGGAGCCTCCACATATATTTAGCTTTAACCCTCCCGATACATTTCCCATCGTAGTTGCCGACGCAAGCAAGACTGAGTTGATTCTGTTAAGTTTCTTGCGCAGCGCGATGAGCCGTTACCCGAACGGAGGTCACATTACCTTAGAATTGCAAGCGCGCACATCGGAGGCGATTATTTCTATTACGGACGAGGGAGAGGCTATTCCGGTTAAGCAGCTTGACCGGATCTTTTCACAGTTTTACCCTGTGGATGACGACGGCGATAAGATGCCGTCCACCTATCGCTTAGGGCTTTACGCAACCAGGCGATTGGTTGAGCTACAAAACGGTCGTGTATGGGCCGAAAGCCAGCCTGGCAAGAGGACGCGCTTCGGCTTTTCCTTGCCTGTTTGGGGGGTGAGTCAATGACGGCCACAATCTTACTCGTTGATGATGATCCGACCATACTTCAATTGCTGAAACTGTTCCTTGAAAATGAGGGCTATCAGGTTTGGATTGCCCAGAGTGGCTCGGAGGGGTTGGAGATTGCTGAAGAACAGTTGCCAGACCTTGCCATCCTGGACGTAATAATGCCCGTTATGGACGGGTTTGAAGCGTGTCGTCGGCTGCGCGAGTTAGGCGTTCAGTCTATTTTGGTGATGAGTCATCGCCATGACGAGCGAAGTGTGGTGAGAGCGTTAGAGTTGGGAGCCGATGATTACTTGCGCAAACCTTTTGAAGTGCCTGTCCTTCTGGCTAAGATGCGTAACCTCTTACGGCGCAACGGCCGGTACGTGCCTGGTGAATCTTTTGTCTATGACGACGGTCGTTTGCTGATTGACTTGGACAAACGCTTTGTCAAGGTGCGTGGCAAGCCGGTACAACTAACCCCCACCGAGTTTCGCCTCCTCTCTACTCTGTTGCGCCACGTGGGCCGAGTGGTATCTCATGAAGAATTGATTCGGGAAGTTTGGGGCATGGAACACAGTGCCAGCCCGGCCTCACTCAAGGTTTACATTCATTATCTACGTCAAAAGATCGAAGATCGGCCTCGGGAGCCTTATTATTTGCTTGCCGAATGGGGTATTGGCTACCGCTTTCGCGAGCCAAGCCCCATGGCACAGCCGAACACTCATACCCAGCGTACTTGAGAGTTCCGAGTTGCGAGGACAACATATCGCTCAGTTTTTCCCCAAAGGGGAGGTAAACCGTCGGAAATCCCACGTGCGGGTATCACAAGCAGCTTGAGAGTTAAGGCGGGTAGGTGTGGGTATCGCTGAGGCCGAGGCAGAGGAGCTGACAGCATTGACCGGCTCCTCAAAGCCAAGGTGTATTAGCAGATCGCCTTCTGTCTTGGTGCCCCGTCTATTTCCTGGCTATGATGTGGGTCTAAGGGTCCGTAAATGAATAACTTCCTGCATTTAAGGCGGATTTCTCGGGTAAAATGGATGGTAGTGGGTGAATTTATTCTTTTATGGACCCTAAGAAGCAGGGGCTCGTGATCCAAAACCTACACGAACTATGAAGGAGCTGGTCTTTTGAAGGGCAACTGGCGGCGATTGTCCGTCCTGTTAAGTGCTAGCCTGAGAGGGTTGACGGTACTGGGGGCAATGATGGTTATGGTTGGGTGTGGGACCAGCTCACCAGCGCCGGTCAGTCCTGGCACGCAGCCAACTGGGGCCGTGATAAGCGTCATTGAAGGGACGCTGATTGTGTCCCATTCCGGGCAGGAAATACGGGTGAAAGCAGGGGAGGAGGCGCCTCTCTCAACAGGCTACAGAGTCAGCAGTGGGCCCGATGCTGGCGTCACGCTGAGACTGCCTGATCAGAGTGTACTGTTCTTGGACTCAAGCAGCACCTTCCAGGTGGTCAATTGGTCGCAAACAGAGGACTTCAGCCTGCGTGGACTGGCGGGCAAGATAACATTGACGGCTCACTCGGACAAGGTCACACTCGAGATGTCTTCTGTCACCTCATTTGGACTGAACTCCCTAGATTTGAAGGTGACGCCCACATCGGACAGAACTGTCCTAAGCTTAACGGTGGACGATCCAACGGTGCATTTGATGGTGGAACAGGGTGAAGCCAGCCTATCAGTAAACGACGCTTTATACCAGGTAGTTGCTGGCACTGAGGTGAATGCATCACCAGGACTCGATCCCGACATCATCGCGGCGGCCACCCCAGAAGCTATCACTCCTTCACCTGTGCCTACCGAACTTCCTATCAAACAGACCCCGGCATCTAGTACGGTTTCGCTGGGGGAAACTTACCCGTATCCTGCGCCAACACTCATAGAGCCGGAACATCAGGCCTCAATGACAGGAGGGTCTGCAATCTCACTGAAGTGGGAACCGATTGCCAAAGCTGACCCCGATGCCTGGTACGAAGTTCAGCTTTGGCAAACTACGGCTGCTCCCTACACCGTGGTGGGGCGCGTGCAGTCAGACACTTGGTCTGTGGAATCGGAGTTACAGCCTGGATTCTATCGCTGGAGAATTCAGGTCGTGCGACTCTCCGATGGTGTCTATCTAAGCTCGCCCAGTGAGACTCGTGAGTTTACCCTCTCCCAGAGTGGCCCCGATTCTGATAGTACACCTACCAGGCCTCAAATGGTTCAATTTCCCGCGCTACCCTCAACTTCCAGCCATGCAAGCCCAAGTTCCTATCCCAAACCTAATCTGCTATTGCCTGCCAGTGAAACGGTCTTCCAAGCAGAGGACACCATTGTCCTGACGTGGGACTCAGCAGGTACGCTTCAGGGTGACCAGTGGTACGAAGTCCGTCTTTGGGAAAACGGGACTGAATGGCGTGGCGCAGTCAAGACGCGCTCTACATCCTGGCAAGTGCCAAAGGATTACAACCCTGGAAGGTATGGTTGGCGAGTCGCGGCCATCCTCACTCAAGATGGCAAATGGGTGAAAGACATCAGTCCTCAGAGTGACATGTACTTCTTCGTTTGGAACGCCCCCCCTGTGCAGGGCGGCGACGATGATGGGTCGTCCGATTCGGGTGGAGGGCCCCCTTCTCGACGGTAGCATCTCCAGATCATTTCTCCATCATCTCGATCCTCCCCCATTAGACTGCCTCGATTTCTAACCAATTTCTAAGCATATTCACACAGCTTTATCATTAAATGTTGGTAGACTAGCAGGAGTAGAAGCAAGGTCTGGCAACCTGGCCTGTGATTCCAGATAATTAATACGACCTGATATATTCTCGACATGATCTGGAGGGGACGTTGAAATGACGCAAGCTAATGCTCAGCAATGGACTGGCCATTTGAGTGGCCCGTTACCAGTTGCTATCAATGCGCGGTGGGCGGAACGGCTTTTGTTATCCATTGCCCTTGTGGCCTCAGACTTAGTGGCAGTATTGATTGCATTCTGGCTGGCCTATACCTTTCGCTTTGAAGTGGGCATCTCCTGGTTCTATCAACATCTGCAATCCCCAGTGGATTTCTATTCGCGTTTGGTGTTTCTTCTGGCGCCATGTTGGTTAATCCTCTTTCGGATTTTTAGCCTGTATGATTTCAGATATCTTTTCAGTGGAATGCGCGAATATGCGCGGGTGTTCAATGCTTGTACCCTAGGTATGATGCTCATTATCCTTCTAACCTTCTTCGATCTTAACTTTGTCATTGCTCGTGGTTGGGTGGTTTTGTCGTGGTTCTTGCTGACATTCACCGTAATATTGGGACGCTTTTTACTACGGCGAGTGATTCAATGGCTGCGGGTTAAGGGGCGTTTTCTGACAACCGTGCTGATTGTCGGCGCTAATGAAGAGGGGCAAGCTATCGCCGAGCAGCTCCAGGCCAACCATAAGGCGGGTATCTGGATCGCTGGCTTTGTTGACGACGAACTGGCGCGGGGCAGCCAAATCTTGCCCGGTACCCCGGTGCTGGGAGCCATCGACTCGGTCGCAACGTTAGTCAGACAGCATGGCATCCAGGAGATCATCGTTGCCTCCACTGCGTTGTCCCGCGAAAAGCTTCTTGAACTCTTTCAATCCTTCGGCGCGACCGAGGACATTACCATCCGCATGTCATCCGGGCTTTACGAGCTGTTGACTACTGGCGTTGAGGTCCAGGAGATTGGGAACGTCCCGCTGCTAAGCCTCAACAAGGTCCGTCTCACGGGAGCCGACGTGTTGTTGAAGCGTGTCTTGGACATTCTGGTTTCAAGCGTTGTGTTGCTGGTGTCCTGGCCTCTTATGTTGGTCATTGCTGTTGCTATCAAGCTCAATTCGCCGGGACCTGTCTTCTATCGGCGGCGCGTAGTGGGTGTCAGTGGCAAGTTCTTTGATGCGTTGAAATTCCGTACGATGTACGTGGACGCCGATGAACGGCTGG
>JAHELX010000571.1 GCA_024643945.1 Anaerolineales bacterium | reverse complement strand
AAGCTGAGAATGCATCCGAAGGGGTTGCAATCACAGAGACGCCAGTGACTCTAAACCCGGTCTGTCATCTTGACAGGGTCCTCATGAAGTGATACGATGACACGGAGGTACACCCAAGTACGGGTATTATAAGTTCGGGCAGATCTGCGCAGGCATCTGTCTCCAAGCTATACATGAACAAGGAGGTTGCAGTATGGCTCAAAAATTCAAAGTTACATATGCCACCATGTCGGCCGACAACGAGGAGTTACAATCGGCCTATGATGAGGCCATCGCTCGCGTTAAGGCTGGGTGGCTGGGTGTGGAAGTCCCGATGTTTATTAATGGGGAAAAAGTCTACGCCGACGAGAAGTTGCAAAGCTACAGTCCCATCAACACCGACATGCATCTTTGCACTGCCCAAAAAGGGACGGTCGAGCATGCCAAAGCTGCCATCGCGGCTGCCAGGGCAGCTTTGGCCGTTTGGCGCAAAACCTCCTGGCAGGAGCGGGCGGCTATCATCCGCAACATCGCCGAGAAGATCAGCGATAACAGCCTGGAGCTGAGTGCATTGATGATTCTGGAGGTGGGTAAGAGCCGGTTGGAGGCGCTGGGGGAAGTGGAGGAAACCGCTGACCTGTTGCGCTACTATGCGGGCTCGATGGAGAAGAACCACGGCTTTGTCAACGAGTTGGGCAAGCTGAACCCGGATGATCCCAAAGAGCGGAACTTCAGCGTGCTCCGGCCCTACGGGGTGTGGGTGGTGATCTCTCCCTTCAACTTCCCCATGGCGCTGTCGGCGGCGCCCATCGCCGCTGCGCTGGTGACCGGCAACACGGTCGTCTTCAAAGGCTCTTCGGATACGCCCTACGATGGCTGGAAGACGGCTGAGCTTTTCGCCGAGGCGGGGCTGCCAGCGGGTGTGTTCAACTATGTCAGTGGGCCAGGCAGTAGCGTAGGCCAGGAGTTGCTGGACAACTCCGACATTGACGGCTGGACGTTTACCGGCTCGTACGATGTGGGGATGAATGTCTATCGGACGGCAGCGAACGGGGGGCATCCGCGCCCGGTTATCATCGAGATGGGCGGCAAGAATCCCACCATTGTCTCGAACACAGCCGATGTAACCAAGGCGGCAACCGGCGTGATGCGGGCGGCTTTTGGTATGGACGGCCAGAAGTGTTCGGCTTGCTCCCGGGTTTATGTGCAAGAGAGCGTGTACGACGAGTTCAAAGCCAAACTGGTGGATATAACCCGTGTTATCAAGGTGGGGGACCCTATCCGGCGTGATGTCTTTATGGGCACTCTCATCAACAAGAATGCTTATGAAAACTACCGGCGCTATATGGAGAAGGCCCGCGCCGACGGCACGGTGTTGGTCGGCGGGAATGTGCTCACCGAGGGTGAGTTCGCCAAGGGCTACTTCGTCGAGCCAGCTATCGTGGAGGGGCTACCTGAGGATCACGAACTGGTCAAGACGGAGTTGTTCGTCCCCATCCTGCACATTGCTCCAGTCAAAACGTTGGCCGAGGGGATGGAGAAAGCCAACGACACTGTCTATGGGCTGACCGCCGGCTTCTTTGGCGAGGACGAGAAGGAGATTAAGTGGTTCTTCGAGAATATCCAGGCCGGCACCACTTATGCCAACCGGGCGGCCGGGGCAACAACAGGCGCCTGGCCTGGGGTGCAGGTGTTCGGCGGCTGGAAGGGAAGTGGCTCCAGCGGCAAGGGCATCGGCGGGCTCTACACACTGGCGCTGTATCTGCACGAGCAAAGTCAGACGACTATCGGATAGTCAGGCGACGTGGCGATTATTCGGGGTCACGGGGGAGGTGGATCCCCTGTGGCCCCGGCCTCATCAGAGGCGATGCTCGGACGGGAGGAAGTGCCGCAGTGACCGCTTACCACGGTTGAGTAAAGACTACGCCTGACACTTTGATTATGTCGTCTGGCAACAAGTTGACATAATAGGAGTCACAACGACGTGAGCAAAGTCACTACTATGAAAAACGCCATCGCAGAACTGGTACGCGATGGCGATTCCGTTGCCATCGAAGGGTTCACCCACCTCATCTGTTTCGCCGCCGGGCACGAAATCATCCGCCAGCGGAAACGTGATCTCACTCTCTGCCGCCTGACGCCTGACCTGATCTACGACCAGATGATCGCTGCCGGGTGTGCACAGAAACTTGTCTTCTCTTACCTGGGCAACCCAGGTGTGGGGTCGCTCTATGCGGTACGTCGGGCGGTGGAAAAAGGAATTCCCGCGCCACTGGAGGTGGAGGAGTATTCTCACTTTGGCATGGTGGGGCGGCTCATCGCTGGCGCGGCTAAGCTCCCCTTGTATCCAGTGCGGACCTTCGTCGGCTCTGACCTCCCCGCCGTTAACCCTCATATCAAGCTGGTGGAGGATCCTTATGGCAGTGGACAGGTCTACGTCGTCCCGCCCCTCAACCCCGACGTGACGATCCTACACGTCCAGCGCACTGACGAAAAGGGGAATGCTCACATTTGGGGGCTTATAGGTATGCAGGCCGAGGCGGCGTTCGCTGCCGGCCGCGTCATCCTGGTTGCGGAAGAGATTGTGGACGAGGCAGTTATTCGCGCCGACCCCAATCGCACGGTCATTCCCGGCTTGATTGTGGATGCGGTCGTCCACGAGCCTTATGGTGCCCACCCATCGTATGCCCAAGGCTACTACGACCGGGATACTGAGTTTTACCTGGCCTGGGATACCATCTCCCGCGATCACGGGGCGCTGCGGGCCTGGCTCGACGAGTGGGTCTATGGCCTGTCGGGCCGCGCCGAATACGTGAAGAAGATGGGGGCCGAGGTGTGGGAGCGGCTCAGGCCCGGCGAAGCCTGGAGCGGCGAAGTGAACTACGGGGAGTATGGAGAATGAGCAACGGGATCGACTACACAGCATCTGAAATGATGATCGCGGCTTCGGCGCGGGAGCTGGCAGGCGCGCGGGTGGTCTTTGTGGGGATTGGTCTGCCCAATATCGCCTGCAACCTGGCCCAGCGCACCGTGGCTCCGGACCTGGAACTGGTTTACGAGGCCGGCGTGTACGGCGCGCGGCCCAGCCGGCTGCCCCTCTCGATCGGTGATCCGTGCCTGGTGACGGGGGCCACGTCGGTGGTGTCCATGCCACAACTCTTCCAATATTATCTTCAGGGAGGATTGATTGACGTAGGCTTTTTAGGCGCAGCTCAGATTGACCGGTACGGCAATCTGAACACTACCGTCATCGGTCCCTATCGGCAGCCAAAAGTGCGCCTGCCCGGCAGCGGTGGAGCCTGCGAAATCGCATTGTTGGCGCGCAAGGTGCTCATCATCGCCCGGCTCAGCCGGCGTACGTTTGTGGAACGGCTGGATTTCGTCACCAGTCCCGGCCATCTGATAGGAGGGGATTCCCGTATCCGTCTCGGCGATTACGGGCAGGGGCCGACGGCCGTCATCACTGACATGGGCATTTTCCGGTTTGATGAAACAACGCGGGAGATGGTCTTGACTTCCCTGCACCCTGGCTGTACGGTCGAAGCGGTGCGGGAGCAGGTGGGCTGGCCCCTGCGGGTGGCTGACGACCTGACTGAGACTGAGCCGCCTACTTCTGACCAGTTGCGTATTATGCGCGAGGAACTTGACCCGACGGGTCGTTATCGCAAGTAGGGAGGGGACTATGTATAAGAAAATCCTATTGCCGCTGGACGGCTCGAAGCTGGCTGAAGTGGTTCTGCCTCACGTTGAGCAACTGGCCTGGGAGCTGGGCAGTTCTCTGATCTTGCTGCGGGTAGTTAGACCGCCCCGAGCGGTTGAGTATACACGCCAGGAAGAAATGATGGCCCTCAACCGGGAGCGAGAAACTGTCTTTAAGCGCGATGCAGAAATCTATTTGGCTGCGCGCCGGGGTGAGCTCAGGAACAAGAACTTTGAAGTCAGCAACCATATTCTAGTCGGCGAAGCTGTGGCCACTGCCATCCTGGATTTTGCTGAGAGTGAGGGTGTGGACTTGATTGCCATGTCCACCCACGGACGATCTGGCCTGGGCAGGTGGGTTTATGGCAGCGTGGCCGATAAGGTCTTGCAAGGTGCTACCTGCCCGGTATTGCTCATTCGGGCCAATCGTGAGGGTTAATGGACAGCTACAGACATCCTCAGGGTCACATTTTCTATCGTCGGATGGACCATCCCCGCCCTATGATCGCGCGCGGGGAGGGAGTGTATCTATTCGATACGGACGGCCGGCGATACATAGATGCTTCTGGCGGTCCGGTGTTGGTCAACATCGGCCATGGGGTAGAAGAAGTGGTCGAAGCGATGGCGGAGCAGGGACGGCAGGTGGCCTACATTCACGCCACTATGTTCACCAGCCAGGCCATCGAGGAC
>JAHELX010000570.1 GCA_024643945.1 Anaerolineales bacterium | reverse complement strand
GCCGGGTTGGATTTGGTATCGTTTGCGAATCTCTGCTGGGATCACCACTGAGCCTTTAGATGACACTTTTGCTGTAAACGCCATACCGTTTCCCACCTTTGTTATACATTCTTGTAAAAAGCATAACATTTGTTACTTTGGCTGCCAAGTGCGATAAAAGAAGAGCCATGGGGAGCTAAAATATGCAACTTATCCAAGAGCGTTGCACCGGCTGCGGTTACTGCGTCCTGGTTTGTCCCTACGACGCCATCACCACCAATGGCTGGGCCGAGGTACTGGCCGAGCGCTGTACCGACTGTAACCTGTGTTATTATGCCTGTCCCAACGACTGCTTTGTGCCCGACATGCCGCTCAAGCCTTATCGCCCCCGCGTGCACCAGCGGTACAACGTCGTGGTCATTGGGTCGGGCATTGGGGGATTGATGGCGGCTACGGCCCTGGCTCAGGCCGGTCACAGCGTCGCCGTCTTCGAGAAGCTGGGGTTCCCCGGCGGCCGCTACACCGAGATTGACTACCGCGGCACGGCTGTCACCACCGGCGCATGGACCAGCCTGGGACCCAAAAGCCACATCGGGCGTTTCCTGGCCGATATAGGTATCGAGCTGGACTACGTGTCGCTGGCAGACGTGGAGCTGAGCGAGCAATACAGCGTCCGCTTCCCCGACGGGCGGCACTCTCCTTCGCTGCTCGACTTGCTCAAACCCGACGCCCGCCGCGCCTGGCTGCGGGCTATCGCCAGGGGACGTCGGCACGCACCCGACGACGTCAGCGCCCACGATTACATCGCCAGCTTCTCCGGCGACCCCGATCTGCTGGCCGCCGTAGACGCCATCGCCGCCACAGCTTCTGGCCTGAGCAGTCGCCACATGCCGGCCAGCGAATACGTCCAGATCACCCTCGACGCACGGGAGGCCGGCGCCGATTTCGCTATGCCGGTCGGCGGCGTGCGCAGCATCATCCAGGGGCTGACCCACGCGCTGCGCGAAGCGGGCGGCGATCTCTTTCTGCGCAGCCCCATAGCGCGCATCCTGGTCGCCGATCGTCGGGCGACCGGCGTCGAACTGGCGGACGGGCGACAGGTCGGGGCCGGCGTGGTGTTACACAACAGCGGCCCCGGCCGCCTGGTGCAACTGGTCGGCCCCCAAAGCCTGCCGCCTGACTATCTGAGCCGGTTACGTAGCCTGAAGGGTGTCGACTGCGCCGCCCTCTTCTGCGCCACGCGCCAGCCTCTCTTCGACGACGCCCCGATCCTGATGACGCCTGGCTGCCAGCGGGTGATGGGTGTCTTCTCCCCCACCCGGCTCGACCCCACGTTGAGCAAAGCGGGCCTGCACCTGTACGACGCCTTTTTCCCCGTTTACGACGACGACCGCACAGCCGAGCTGGCGTTGGCCCTGGCCGACATGCGTGCCCTGTTTCCCACCTTCGACGACGTCCTGGCCTGGCAGGTACCCATGTTCTTCACCGGGAACTGGCCCGGCACTGAAAGCGGCCAGACTTTTGGCCAAACCGGTGAGAATCGGCTGGACCCCACCACCCCCATTCAGGGCCTGTATCTGGCAGGCATGGACGTCAAAGGCAGCGGCGTGGCCGGCGATCTCATCCCCGTCGGCGTGCGTCGCCTGCTCGACGCCCTGGATTACCCGCTCAACGAAAAGTAACGTCGCCGCTTCACGCCTTGGGCATCAGCCGCGAGACCGGGATGCCGCACAAGAACTTGAATGGCGTGTCCCCGGCGTTTACGTAGGTGTGCTGGGCATCGGGTGGCACGAATACCACGTCACCCACCCCCACCTTGTGCCACTCGCCGTTGATTTGCACCCGGCCCTCCCCCTCGATGACGAAATTCTCGTGCTCATAGGGATGGCTGTGATCAGGCGTGTGGCCACCCGGTGCCACCTCGATCACGCGCAGGGCGTAATTGGGCGCGCCATCCTTTTGTTCGTCTATGATCCAGCGGATGGTCACCCCCGGGGCTTCGTCGCCGAAGGTCTCAGCCCGCACCTGGGTGTAATGGCAAACTTTAGCGGTTGGTTCGGTCACTCGTTCTTGCCTCCTCTCTTGGGGACGGATGACGAAGGACGAAGGACGAATGAGCTTCTGCCAGGGCACTCATTCATTCTTCGTCCTTCGTCCTTCGTCTTTCGTCACTCGTCCTTCGTCATGTGCGATGCAAGTTTAGGGCAAAAGAGAGGAGGTGTCAAGTAAGCAAATTGATTGACGCACGTCATCAGATGTGATACAATTGTGCCAGGCGACAGCATCACTTTCTCTTATCCGCTTTCCACCTGTTGCCGGCCATTCCAGGATCATGCGCCCCGGACCTGCTATGGCACATGTTGCCCCAGTGGCCCCTCGACTGGGGACGTTCCGACTAACCAATCTTTATTCCACAGAGAGGTGCGCTATGAACCTTCGTTTCATCACCAGAGCCAGCGTGATCGCATTGGTTCTCCTTACAGTCCTGGTGGCCCCCGTCTGGGCCGACAAGCCAGGCCCGGGCACCGGCACCGGCACGGGCCGCGTTTTTCTGCCGAACCCGGTTGCAGATTTGCAGGACCAGAGTCTGACCGATCAGAAAGACGCAGATTACCCGGCGCTCCAGCCCGCTTACCACATCGTCGCCCTGACCAATCTCGATGGCAGCGGCTACCTGCGCGGGGATTGGGCCAATATCACCAGCGAAACCGGCCCGGCAGCCTACTCACCCGAAAATAGCTTCCTGTACGGCCGTGACGACGATCGCTTCGAGCAGGTGATGGCCTACTATTGGGTGACCGAAGCCCAGAAGTACATCCAGAGCCTGGGCTTCGGGACTACGTACCGGCCCATCAATATGGAGTCCCAGGACGTTCGCATTAATCAGTGGGGCGTGGATAACTCCTATTCGTGGGACAAGCACGATGTCCTGCGCTTTGGCAAGGGGGGCGTGGATGACGCCGAGGACGCCGAGGTAATTCTGCATGAATACGGCCACGCCATGATGGACACTCAGATGACGCCCTTTGGCAACTTCGGGACCTCCCTTGAAGCCGGTGCCATCGGCGAGGGGTTTGGCGATTACTGGGCCGCCACCGTCAGCAACCTCATCGCGCCCACCCCAGACCCGGCCTGTATTGCTGACTGGGATTCTGTGTCTTACACTTCTTCAGTACCCCACTGCCTGCGTCGGATCGACCTGGACCTGCACTACCCCAAAGATCTGACCGGCAGCATCCACCACGACGGGCAAATCTGGTCGCGCGCCCTGTGGGACATTCGCGAGCAGCTCGGAAACGTAAAGGCGGATACCCTCATTCTCGAGGCACAGTTTAGCTTCGCCGCGGACACGTCCATGGCCACCGCCGCGAGTGTCACCGTTGCCACAGCCGAGCGTCTCTACGGCAACAAGGTAGCCAAGATCGTACAGGCCGCCTTCGAGGCGCGAGAAATCCTGTAAATTCCCCGTCTAAGCAATAGGTCCTGAAACCTCAAGCCCGCTCTGGCATCTGCCAGAGCGGGCTCTGTAATCTCGTCGCTTCCTTAGCCCGACAGATGCTTGCGGAACCAGGCCAGCGTGCGTGGCCAGGCGTCGGCCGCTGCCTCCGGTCGGTAACTGGGGCGGGTGTCGTTGAAGAAGGCATGACTGGCCCCCTCATAGATGTGGAGCTCGTTTTCAACCCCGACCCGGTCGAAAGCCTCATGCATGGCACGCACGTCCGGGACCGGGATCTGATCCTGGGCGCCATACAGGCCCAGCATAGGCGCCCTAACCTCGGTCGCCTCTTGGGGGGTGAGGGGCGAGCCGTAGAAGGCCACCGCCGCACCCAGGTGTTCCTCGACCCGGGCAGTCTGCAATACCAGGCGCCCCCCCAGGCAGAAACCGACGATGCCCACCTGGGAGCCAGCCACGTAATCCTGTGCTCCCAAAAAGGCGACTGCCTGCCGAATCTCGCGCACTGCCTCATCCGTATCCAGCGTCATCACCAGCTTGCGCGCCTCGTCCGGCTCGCTGGCAACCGCGCCGTGATAGAGATCAGGTGCCAGGACGACGAAGCCTTCCCCTGCGAAACGGCGCGCCACGTCCTTGATGTGCTCGGTGAGTCCCCACCATTCCTGGATGACGGCTACGCCGGGCCAGCGCCCCTCGCCCGCCGGACGGGCCAGGTAGCCGGAAAGTGTCTCGCCCTCCACGCCGGGATACTCAGCGCTTTCAGTGTAGAGTTTATCCATCTCTTGTCCTTCCTTTAATACCCGCACGTGCGTTGGGTATAGCAATCTTGACTCGAACGCAAGTATTATAGATCAAATGGAAGAGAATGATAAACTAGTCAAAGGACACTATTGGCCTGAGCCGTGCAAATAGACAAAACGACGTACATAAGCTACAATG
>JAHELX010000569.1 GCA_024643945.1 Anaerolineales bacterium | reverse complement strand
GGGGTACGGAGCGACGAGGAATCACCCGGGGTCCTCACTCTTTTTCCCGCACTCGTTGCCCTACGCCATGTCATTCCGAGGAGCGAAGTGCCCCGTATGGGGTACGGAGCGACGAGGAATCACCCGGGGTCCTCACTCTTTTTCCCGCACTCGTTGCCCTACGCCATGTCATTCCGAGGAGCGAAGTGCCCCGTATGGGGTACGGAGCGACGAGGAATCACCCGGGGTCCTCACTCTTTTTCCCGCACTCGTTGCCCTACGCCATGTCATTCCGAGGAGCGAAGTGCCCCGTATGGGGTACGGAGCGACGAGGAATCCCTCGATACGCGGCATAAGAGATTTCTCGCCTTCGGCTCGAAATGACATGGAGGTGGAGGGTAATGGGAGTGACTACACCCCTGTTACCTCAATTCAGCCGAAATGACATGGAGGCGGAGGGTAACGAGTTTGCCGCGATCTGATTGCTGAAGCAGCCATTCGCAAGTTGGTGTATAATAGGCCGTGCGTCATTTGAGTTTGACCGATATACCCAACCCACGTGCGTTGGGTATAAAAACGACGGGAGCGTAAAGGATGCGGAAGGTAACCCTTGTAATCACGATCTTTGTCTTAGGCTTAAGCGTCAGTGTCGCCAGTGCTGCCCCGCCCGGCCAGGACTCCGGCGGCGAAGCTTACACCGTGCAAAAGGATGACTGGCTGAGTAAAATCGCCGAAAAATATTACGGGGACATGTTTGCTTACCCCGTCATTGTGGAAGCCACCAATGCCAAATCCGCCGAAGATGCCAGCTTTGCGGTGATAGACAAGCCCGACCGGATCGAAATTGGGCAGAAGCTGTGGATTCCTGATGCCGCCGGCATGGCGCAGGCTGCTCCAACTGCGAGGGAGACAGCCGCCTCGATGGGCGGTAATTTGACTCTGGAAGCCATGCGCAATGCCACCTATCAAGGCATCTATGCTGAGCCGGTGCAGTTGACTGATGGGAAATATGAAGGCGAACCTTTTGTAGAAGGTGGCGCCTCCAGGCCAACGGTCACATTTGTCGACCCTTTCAACGCTTCCGGTGATCTGAACGGGGATGGCCTCGAAGATGCGGCGGTGATCCTGGCCGAGAACTCGGGGGGTAGTGGGGTCTTCTTATATCTGGCGGCGGTTGTTGATCAAAACGGGACGCCCGTTAACGTAGCCACGCAGCTTTTGGGCGACCGGGTTGAGATAAAGAGCGTGGCCATTAATGGGGGAGAGATCGTGATCGACATGGTCACCCAGGGGCCGGATGACCCCTTCTGCTGCCCCAGCCTGGAGGTGACCCTCAGATACCGCCTGGAGGGTGACCGGTTGGTAGAGCAGACCGCTTTTGCCGGCACTTACAAGGCCATGTTGCCGGCGGCCTCCAGTCCGGGTCGGGACATTACCATGGATTTGAAGCCCGACGGGAGCGTGGAGCTAAGCGCCGACTACCTCAACGGCGAAGCCCCCATCGTTGAAATCGGCACCTGGCAGGACCATAATGATGGAACGGCGACCGTCACCCTCACCGGGCGGCCAGGGGGCCAGGTCTATAACACCCCAAACGTCATTACCTTCAGGCTGGTGAAGGGGGAGCTGATCGCCGTCGTATATGACATCAACCTGTACGGATCTGAAGGATTGCGGCTCACCAGGCAGTAAAAGTTGGGTATAGCAGTTATTAAGGTTCGCTTAAGGATACCTTAAGTTTCACTTAAGGACTGGGGCATTCTTTCGTGCTATTCTGCATAATAGGGCCCCTTGAGGCGTAAGCGAATTCGTATCCAGAAGCGAGCTCGCTCAACAGTCTACCACACTGGATCGTGCACCTCCGCAAATGCGTGACAAAGGACAGGAACATGACAATTGACCCAGCAACCGGCACCACGTCCATCATCAGACGCCATCGTTACCTTCTTCTGGCGGCGTCCGTGCTGACGTACCTGCTGATCACAATGGGGGGCACCGTTTGCGTCACCGGCTCGGGACTGGGCTGCCCCGATTGGCCGGGGTGCTATGGGCAAATCATCCCGCCCATGCGGATAGACGCGATCATCGAATACCTGCACCGCTTCATTGCCGCGCTGGCGTCGCCGTTCATCATCGCTTCGGCGGTTGTGGGTTGGTGGAAGTTGCGCTCGACCCGCTGGGTGAGCTGGCCCCCGGTGATTGCTATCGCATTTCTGGTCGCTGTAAGCGTGTTCGGCGCGTTGGCAGTCCTGCGCGGACTGTCGCCCGGGCTGGCTGCGATCGATCTTGGCTCGGCGCTGATGGTGCTCACCCTCATGCTGACGGCGACGGTGGTGGCCTTTTATCACCACGACCATCCCGCCCTGCCCGACCGGCTTTCGCTGCGCAGTTCCTTTGCCAGGTTAAGCATAGGGACACTTGTTATGGTATTCGTCGTGCTGGTGAGCGGCGTCCTCGTCGCGGACGCTGGCTCGATCACAAGGTGCTTGGGCTGGTCGCTGTACGGCGGAGGATGGGTTCCCGTTGATTTACACGATGGGCTTCAAATGGCGCGCCGCCTGGTCGCCGGCCTGGCGAGCATCCTCGCCGTCGCAGTCGTCGTACAGGCCTGGCGTACGCAGCGTACGCAAGCGGCGATTCTCTCCGCCGCGACGGTGATGGGCATTTTGTTCCTGGTTGAAACGACGGTCGGAGCGCTCATGGCGATGCGTGGCTTTTCCGTAACTCTGCTGGTGATATACGTCGCGACGGCCGCAGCCGTGTGGGCTTCGCTCGTCGTATTGGTTGTGCTGGCTGGATTGGTATCCCCCACGCCCGCAGAAGAATGCCCCACAGTTGCGCAACCGACTGCGAGTGCCGTTTAGCGCGCTCGTGATTTGCCTGCGATGACTCGGCCTGAACAAGGCAGGAAAGGAGCAAGAAAATGAGTGAAACCAGAAAAATCCACAAGGTCTTCAAGAGCAAACCGACCATTGAGGGTGCCGGGGTTCATCTCAAACGCGCCTTTGGCTTTCATGAGGTGCACTTGTTCGACCCCTTCCTGCTCCTCGATGACTTTCGGTCAGACAACCCGCAGTACTACCTGCCAGGATTCCCCTGGCACCCGCACCGCGGGATCGAGACCATCACTTATGTCCTGCAAGGAACTGTTGAACATGGGGATAGTCTGGGAAACGGAGGCGTCATCTCCTCCGGTGACGTGCAATGGATGACCGCCGGTAACGGCATCATTCACCAGGAAATGCCCAAGGGCGATCCGCAGGGTGCCATGTACGGATTTCAGCTCTGGGCCAACCTGCCCGCATCTCACAAGATGATGGATCCTCGCTACCAGGAGGTAAAAAGCGTCGAAATACCCGAGGTCATTCAGGACAACGGAACCAAGATCGGGGTGATCTGCGGGACAGTGGGCGACACCCAGGGCCCGGTCCGCGATATCGTCACCGACCCGGAATACCTGGATGTGACCGTGGCGCCGCACTCAGAGTTCATACACCCCACCCAGCGCGGGCACACGGTCTTGGCGTACGTCATTGACGGCCAGGGATATTTCTGCCAGCAAGAGGATCCCTATTCTTATGAGGTCGAGGGGGTCAATTACTTTGACCTCGAGCGAGATCGCTTCATTGACAACGATAGCCTGGTGCTCTTGGGTGACGGGGATGAGATGACGGTCTCAACGGCGGATGAGCCGGTGAGGTTTTTGCTCTTCTCCGGGAAGCCGATTGGGGAGCCCATCGCCTGGTACGGTCCTATTGTGATGAACACCCAGGAGGAACTGCGCACCGCCTTCGCGGAGTTACAGGCGAACACATTCATCAAACACCGGAACCCGTGAGAGCGTGTCTGAAAAGTGGGGCAGCCTTTTCAGGCTGCCCAGGCGGGCTGGAAAGCCCGCCCCACGACTTTCCAGACAATTCTGAAAAGTGGGGCAGCCTTTCCTGGCTGCCCAGGCGGGCTGGAAAGGCCCCCCCCACGACTTTTCAGACATCCTCCAAAGGTTAGAGGATGTGTAGTTCGCACACTCTCCGAAAGTGATAGCCGTAAATGGCAAAGGTAACCGCCAGGGAGAATAACTGGGGACGGCGAAACAGCGTCCAGAACAAGAGCTTCCAATACTGAGCCCGCTCCTCGCCCAGGATGCCCAGGCGGTAAATAGAACGCAAGAACGCCAGGATGTATTCAAACTCCAGGGGGGATTTAATCTTCGGCGGCTTATACTCGCGCAAGAAGGTCTGCACGCGTTGATAGTATTGCTCGGGCGAGTAAATGTATTGCAGTAAATGCAGATACCCCTCGCGCAACGTCTCCAGGTTCATAGTAGGGATGATATTCGTCGTGCCATCCACGTTATCCCCCGATATATGGTCCAGCAACCGCCCTTCCTGCTTCA
>JAHELX010000568.1 GCA_024643945.1 Anaerolineales bacterium | reverse complement strand
TGCGGCTTCCCAGCCAGCCGGCCGGAAACTGGCCCGTCTTGCGCACCCGGCGTGCCATCAGCACTGCCCCTTCCAGGCTGAACTGGCCTTCACAGGTGGCCGTCACCACCAGCGCTGCCCCGTGAGGGTATAAGAAGGACTCGACCAGGAAGCGCCCCGGCAGCCAGTCGGGCTTTTCGGCGGACAGCTTGCCGCGCAACGGGACCAGCCGCTTCCAGCACTCCCTGCCGCTGTTGGGCGACTGGTGCTCGAAGTAGCTGTTCCAGAAGCCCTGATGATCAAAATTGATCCAGGGCAGCGATAGCCCCGGCCCGACCCTTGCCTGGACATCACGCAGCAGTCGCTCAAACTCCGGCTCGTAGGTGTAGCTGCGCCCCAGGAAGGCCAGTGGCACTTGGGCCGGGACCGGCTCGGCCAGCAGGTCGAGCCATGTCTCGACCCAGATGAAGGACATGCGTACATCGTGGATTTCAATCGCCACTTGACATCCCGCTCCCTCTATTGTATACTAGGCATGAGATATGCTGTTTTACCTGTCTGAAACCAGTCGGATTGCCCCACGAAAGTGAGGGTGGAAGGCTTCCCAGGCAGGAATGGGCGGCTCCAAGGGAGTCGCCTCTTTTTTTATTCCCGCTCGAACTATACTCCACGCCAAGCTGCAAGGCACTTGATACACACTCGATTGGCTCTACTGGGTTGCGTTCCGAGACGGGCTAGACACCGTGAGCAAAGTACGTTGCACTCGGCCGTGCCTGTTAGGGTAGTAAGCCCGCCTGATTAGCTACTCTTGCTCGATGATAAAATTGGGGGGCTCAAAGGACTTGATGTCGTTTTTATCGGCCAGATAAGGCTTTTCCAGCTTGTTCGTCGTTTTCCAGCTTATCCTCAAGGCCCCTGCCTGGTGTCCCCGTTTCAGTAGCCCTGCCAACGTGGCGGCGCTGCCTTTTTCCCCCAACTGGCGATCCACCTGCATGCGCAGTTCCACGTCGGCTCCTTCCAGCCACTCCACCACAATGGCCGGTCCCACCCATAGCCTCTCCGCCTCCCGGTTGGGGGGCTCCAAAATGAAGGCGAAATGGTCTGTCCCCTCGATCTTCAGATCCACTCGCTCCAGCCACACCCCTAGATTTTGCCGGTGCAGCTTCTTCAGCAGGCTGAGGGGAGAGTCATCCGGGGAGGGTGTCCTCCGCTGCCGCTTGACGGTCCGGACCCAATCGATGAGGCGACTGACCAGGTTGCGTGTCCCCAGCACCCCCACGTAGGCCAGCGCCGCCAGCAGGATCGAGGACAGCCACACCTGGATGACGTCCAGCAGGCCATAACCCTCCAGGTAGTTGCGCCGCGCGCCTGTGAGCACCTGGGTGGCCCACGGATAGACCAGGGCCATCAGGATGGACAGGGTGATGGCTACCAGCCAGAATTCCGGGTCGCTGAGTTTCAAGGGGAACTCGCGTTCTGACCGACTCAGCTTCCACAGCAACCCCACGCTAGCCACCATGAGAAAGCCGGGCAGGAAGAGAAATGAGGGCACAGCCAGCGCCTTGAGAATTTCCGCCTCGCCCAAGACGCCGACCTCAATCTCGTGAGGCAGAATCAGATTGCCCGTCCGATCTCGCCCCTGGCGTTCCCACGCCAGGTGGACGTCGAACAGCAGCAGATGCTTACCGGGCCGCACCACGTTCCTGGCCCGCACCGTCACCAGGACTGCTTGGCTCTGGCCCGGTTCCAAGGTGACGTCCTGGTCCAGCCCGGCGGTCTGGAAAGTGATGAACTCCGGCCCGCCTGGCAGCACGTCGGTGATGCGTACCGGGGTGTTCGAGATGTTCTTGATGATGACGAATACTTCGCCCGGTTGTTGCTCGGTCAGCGTGCCAAGGGTCGTCTCGATCTGGACATCGACCACCTTCTCGGCCGCCTCGGCGGCCGGGCTGGCGAGCTCCAGCCGGCCAAGAGCGATGCCCGGAACGGCTGGCGAGGCAGGGTCGGCCCGCCAAGTATAGGCTACTTGCAGATGAACGGCCCCGGTGACCGGTGCCTCGGCCGGCTGGGACAGGATCAATGCCCAGACTAGCACGCCGCCCGATGCCAGTTGCCCCGAAGCCGGCGACTGGTTGGTAACCTGGACCGGCACCTCGCTGAACCAGGCCAGATGCACATCGTCAAGCCGCTGCGCGCCCTGGTTGCGGGCCACCACCAGTATCTGGGTTTCCCCTTCCGGAGGAAGCGTCACCTGATCGGGAACGACTTCCACCACCACCTCGGGCGCGTCCCTCGCCGCAGGTACTGCCCCCATCGCCAGGATAAGGGCGAGTATCAACCATAGAAAAAACAACCGTGGCCTGATTAGCCTGCCGTGGATCGTTAGTCCTCCGTGCCGGGGATGCTCTGATTCCATCACGCAAGGCTCCGTTCACTTGGTGCTTTGGCTGGCAAGCCACTGCTGAGAGGGGAATCGGAGTATTCGGTGAGGAAGTGGTAGCGGTCGTCCCGAGCTCCATCCCATCCTAGTATACCACATTTGACCCCCAGTTTCAACCATTCACCCGCGACCGTCACCGATTGGGGCCATCATTCTGAGCCACCTCCAAAGGCCAGTCCAGGCTGAGGCCGTTGCAGATAGTCGTCATGGGGAATTGGCTGATGTCGTAGCCAGCCAAATCCAGCAGGCACTTGCCCGAATCCAGGGCTGAGCGTCCTGGGAAAAAGGGGGTGAAAGCGTACAAGATGGTGTTAACTTGACATAAAACTAAGGGGAGTTTCACTGTGATGTGGGGCTTGGGCCAAATGTCCCTCCCACTCTTTTCGAGGAATCTGGATGAAGTGGTGCCCTCGCCCCACGAGAATCGTTTCAGTAAGCGTTCAGAGGGGCATCTAGAAACCCGGTTTTTGAACCCTCTGCAAGTCAGTCGCTGCTGGCCAACTATAGTTTTTCATAGGGAGAAAGCGCTCCTGGCGTCAAGAAACCGGGTTTCTTTGCCCCCAACTGAATGGTTACTCGTTTCATTCATAATCACTGTTCCTGTTTAAAAATCAGTCACTTCAACTCGATGGCATCTCGTGGGCATTGCAGCACGCAGGCACCGCAGGCGATGCATCGCTCAGGGTCATGAAAAATCGCCACCCGGCGGGCGCGGTCCGGCGTCCAGCAGCCCACCGGGCAGACGGCGTAGCATTGCCAAACGCCGGTGCATTTTTCAGGATAGAAATGGATCTGCAACCCCCGCAAATGGCCGGCGAGGCGCAGGTGCTCGGTTAGGGATGACCACAGAGTTGGTCCGGAACTCATGAGTTCACCTCCACCCCAGGGTCAGGGGAAGTAACCAATAGATCAAACCCAGTGCCGCGCCGATGATGGCTTCAAATCCCCAATTGGCCTGCTCGCCGCGCATCAAGGGCGACATGCCCTGCAATTCGGCGGCAGTGAAGACCGACATTCCGGTCAGCCCGACCCCCCAGTTGAACAATTGCAGGGCCGGGAGCGGATGCCAGAGTGTTGTATAGACGAACAGGCCAGCCAATGCGATCAGGGTCAGTGGAATGCTCTTGAGCAGCCCATCGCGGCCCGGCAGCCAGGGATGCACAATGGCGTAGAAGTACGATAGAGCCACCAGGCTGATGGCGACCGGCGGAAACAAAGACCGCCAGAAGATCAAGACCGGCACAAAGATTAGCAAACCGTAGAAGCCCAGCGTGACGGTGACCATTTCCAGCCGGTCTTTGGGCGGAAAGCGCACCCAGCGCATGGCATCGGTTTTCTTGCGCTTGGCAGCCATGAAAGCAGGGATATCTTGCGCCCGGACGGGTCCCCAGTGGACGCCCCAGCCAGTCTCTTTCCTGATCCGCCAACCGTCCACGCCGTTGGCGCACAATTGGGGCAGGATCAGGGCGTGATGGTTGACGACTTGCTCCAGGCGGGAGGATTTCACCGCGGCGATCACTTTTTCGGCAGTGAAGTACCCCCCGCCGGCAGCGCACCATACGTTGATCCCGGCAGAGTCGGCCACCAACACCCAGGTGTCCATCCGGCCATCAATCGCCCGTACCAGACGGCGCACTGTCAGCTCGAAGTTACCGGTCACGAGAACGGGCGAATCCGCATCGGGATGCCCGACAGCGTACAACCCTGGCCGTACCTTGGGATAGGGCGGGATGATGCGGAAAAACAACGTCCACAGATCGATTAAAAGAGTGTGGAGGGTAATGCGATGGTACAAGTACCCGACCACGGTTGGAGGGAGCTCGGTTTCTAGTTGGGCTGCGTGGCCAGGCAAGATTTCGTACAAGACCAGGCTGCCGCCCAGGTAGGACGCAACCGCACGAGAGTGGAATCCAGTCTGGGCCAACAGCGAATCGAAGTCGCGCAAGGAGGCGGTAG
>JAHELX010000567.1 GCA_024643945.1 Anaerolineales bacterium | reverse complement strand
GACGTCATTGATGTATGGCGCACAATTACTGCCTTTGATCTGCGCCCAGTTTGTGTTCTCCATGACGATGAGGAACACCGTACGATTGGCGTTGCCGGACATGGGTGTGTCAGGCGACGGCCTGGACCGAGAAACTGGCAGTGCAGTGGCAGTCGCGTCCCGCGTCCCGCCGGCCGTTGGCCGGCCGGGGCAAATGGCCGGCGAGAAGTTGTCGTTGCTGTACCAGAAGAACAACAGCACGACACTAATGGTGAGCAGTATACCGACAATGAGAGAGGTAGCTACAATGAGAGATTTCCTGGACATGTCTGAAGCCCTTTGCATCAGCGAAAGCGGTCGTCCGACTTCTTATTCGAGGCATTTGTTCTTAAACCGAATTCCCTGGCTCAATATACCTCAAAAAACCGATCGCTGCCCAACCTGGGCACCAACTGGCGCGCCAGCTCATCCACCGGCCTCGTGGGGCCGACGTCGATCCAATCGTCAATACTGCCCAGGTAGCACCAGCGTTCGGCGCGGAAGGTGCGTCGCTCCGCGTCGGCGAGAATAAAGCGCAGCACCGGCGTGAATTGAGCATGGCGATCTTGCTCTCCACGCAGCCCCTCAACCCCTCCGGGGAGCAACGGACCTACCTGTCCAAACCTGGCCAACAGTTCGTCCGCGTCCGGCCCGACCCGCTCGTAAATCTCAATCCGGTCCGCTTTGGCGCTGACCCGGTAATTGCGCGCCTTGGGGTGGCGACGCAGCGCCGCCTCGACCGCCGCGATTTCCTCGGATAGGATTTGCGAAGGGCGGTCCTTCACCAACGAGACGATACCGTTGACGCTTTCACGGATCCTGAACCCATCCGGTATCTCGTCCACGGGCTCGCCCTTGACCTCCCGCGCGAAGTAGTAACGCGGCTTGCCGGTTTTGGTAACGCCCTTGCACAGATAGTAAGTGTATCCTTTACGGTTGGTATAGGTGATCGGCATGTGCTTATTCCTCCTCTGTCGGGATAGCCCAGCCATGGCACCGCGTAGTCACCCAACCAGATTTGCGTGATGCGCCAGAATGATGACTCACGGACAGAAGGAAACACGGACCGAATTCCTTTTATATTATTCTGTCCGTGTTCCTTTCCGTCCGTGAGTCGAAAATTCAGTTGCGGCTGACTCGTGATGGCCTAACTATGGCACTACCGGTTTCAATTGTCAAATAGTCACCACCCAGGCACGTGGTACTTGTATTACCTCCCCGCCTGGGCTATAATGGGGATAGCACATTTTCTTGGCCCTGCCGGTTACAAATCGGTCACGATACGAGCGGGGGTCGATGCGAATGTAGCACAATACCTTCCTGCCCTCCACAACTCAGCGGGCCGGCCTGGATACCCAGACCGGCCCGCTGCTTCTTGGATCCCTTCGTGCTTCGTGTTCTTCGCCAGTTTCGTGCTTCGTGGTCCAAACCCTTCACTCGCAGGCAAAACTCTGCCGCACACCCTCATCCGTAGCGTAATCCCCGCCTCACCCCGGTCGCAGCCGCCCCTCGGCCAGCGCCTGGCGGACCGCCCAGCGGGTAGTGAGCCAGCTAAGACCGCTGCGGCGCGCCGCCAACTCCCCCCTGTAGGCCGCCTGCGCCAGCACCGCGTAGTCCAACCCGAACAGATCGACCGCCTCCCCCAGGCTGATCTCCACGTCGTCCTGGTCGCCCGGTTCCAGCGCCACCAGCCGGGCCGCCGCCTCGGCCAGCGCCCCCCGCAGGGCGGCCAGCTCGGAGGGGTAGACGGTCACACCCCCGGCCTCCGCGCCGGCCCGGGCATCCAGCGCCTTGATGGTCAGGCGCGCTTCGTCGCCCGGCCCCCCGCCGGCATGCACCTCAATCACCAGCTTATTGGTAACTTGGATGGTCTCCATATGTCAACTCCTTATTAGAACGCCCACGGGTCGAGCCGGGGGTTCAGCAGCTCCCACTCGGGTGACGGCTGCCAGCGGCGGTAGCGCCCGCCATCGTAGTACAGGAAGACCAGCGACGGATCGTCCAGGGGGAGTATGAACTCGAAACGCACCGCCTGCACGTCCTGCCCCCCCGGCGTCACGGACAAAAGGGTGGCCGTGAACAGCGGCGTGCTGTACACGTCGCCCACTTCCAAGTCGGGCGTGACGCGCAGGACGCGGGCGAACATATTGCCCAGCCAACCGGCATCCCCGGTCTTGAGGGCCAGAGTATGCTCCGACTCCTGCCGGGCCGACAGGCGCCCGTTGAAGCTGGAAAGCAGGCGCAGATCCATGTATTCGCCGCGATGGTAGCGGTAGATCTCGCGCAGGTAGAAGGTGTTGAAGGAGGAATTGGTATTCAGGTAGACGACGTGCTGGTGGACATCTTCTTCGATGAGGGGCAGGCTGGCGAGCAGCGTCGCCTCCGGCAAGCGGAAGCTGGGAATCCACATCCAGGGATAAACGAACAGCAGGATGATAGGCAAGATCAGCGCCGAGGCCAGCGAGTACCAGCCCCAGGCCGGCCCCAGGAGGCGCACGCCGGGCGGCGCGTCCGGGGTGAAGCGCCGGCGCAGGGGGGGAATCTGCATAATGAGCCAGGCCACGACGAACAGCCCGTAGGCGCTGGGGAAGTAGAGCAGCCGCTCGCCGACCTCGGCGGCCAGGCCGGGCAGCAGGCCCAATATGAAGACGACCAGCGCCAGCCAGAGGGCGCGCTCGCGGCGATAGGGAAGCAGCGCCCAGACCAGCAGGGCCACCAGGACCAGGCCGGCCCCGATGACGAAGGGGAGTATCCCCGGAAACATGAGCACCAGGGAAGGCAGCATTTGCGTCAGCAGGCCGGCGAACATCACGGGCAGGTTGGTCAACGCTATGCCCAGGTAACGCCCGGGCTGGGTGAAGGGGTCGACGTACATCAGGCTGCGCATGGGGGGGATGAGAACCCGATAGAGGGCCATGTAGGCAGCCAACACGGCCAGGGGGATGGCCCAGGCCCACCAACCCCGCAGGAAGAGCCGGACGCGGGCGATGAGGCTGACCCGGTCGTCTCCCTCAAGGGAACCTATCCCCTGCGGATAGAAGAACTCGTACGCGGCCACGATGAGGGGATAGACGGCGGCCGTTTCCTTGGATGCCAGCGCGGCCAGGAACAGGGCCAGGCTGAGCGCGAAGAGCCAGGCTTTGCGCGCTTGACGGGCGATGATGTGGCACAGGAAGGCCAGGTTCAGGAAGAGGGCGCACAGCAGGGCAGAATTCCTTCTTGAAACATCGGACATTTGTATTACCTCCCCGCTTAGGCTATAATGCAGGCGGGTTGGTATTTAGCGAATGGGTGACAGGAGCAGTACGATGACACTTGACGACATTCTTCAGGATATCTATGCTCTCGAAGATGAAATGCGCGCCTACGAACGCAAGTATGGCGTGCTCTCGGAAACCTTTTACGAATCCTACGTAAATGGCGAGGAGCCACCCAATGAAGCGTGGGTGCGGGATTGGACCGCCTGGGCCAGCGCGTACCAGGTCTGGCTGCGCCGGCGCGAGCAATATCAGGCTGCCATCGGATCGCTGCGGAGCAAGACACAGACGATTGCTGAGATGATCGAAAAAACTGCTCGCCATGAATCCATTCCAGTCCCTGGGTGAGTACGAGAGCTTTGTTTACACCCTGCCCCAGCAGTTTGCGAGCATCCTCCGCTCGACGTTGATCGTCGCCCGGCGTGGCCGGCTGCTGGCCGAACTGAGCGGGGAGCTGGCCTTCGCTGATGGCCGCCGCCTGGTGGTGTACGAACGCCTGAGCTGGGATGCCGGCCCCCTGGTCATCGAGGGTTACAGTTACGAAGCCTGGCGCGGGGCCGAGAAACTGTACTGGTATGACTCGCAGCCCCACCCAAATGACCCGACGCTGGCCAGCACCGACCCCCACCATAAACATGTCCCGCCCGATATCCGGCATCACCGTGTCCCTGCCTCTGATCTGAGTTTTACAGATCCCAATCTCCCCTTTTTGATCCGCGAGATCGAGACCAATCTGCCGAACGAGTAGGTGCAACCCCACAGGGGGGCTTCGCTCCGCGCTTTAGCGGCTGAACCGGCGGTCGTCGCGGCCACCACCTCCGCCGATGATCCTCAGTTTGGAGCGTCTTCCTGAGCGTTTTGACCTCTCTTGCATGAGCCACTTCGTTATGTAAACTCCTTATTAGAACGCCCACGGGTCGAGCCGGGGGTTCAGCAGCTCCCACTCGGGTGACGGCTCCCAGCGGCGGTAGCGCCCGCCATCGTAGTACAGGAAGACCAGCGACGGATCGTCCAGGGGGAGCACGAACTCGAAACGCACCGCCTGCACGTCCTGCCCCCCCGGCGTCACGGACAAAAGGGTGGCCGTGAACAACGGCGTGGTGTAGACGTCG
>JAHELX010000064.1 GCA_024643945.1 Anaerolineales bacterium | reverse complement strand
ATTCAGCAACGCCTGGCCCGGACAATATGGGGGCAACATGGACGTGCAGGAGGTCTGTCCCGGCGCAACGGTCTACCTGCCGGTCAACGTGCCTGGAGCACTCCTGCACATCGGCGACGTTCATGCCATCCAGGGCGACGGTGAAATCAATTGTGGCGGCGGCATCGAGTGCCGGGCGGAGGTCACGTTGACAGTCAATCTGGAGCCCAGGCCGGAGCGCATGAGTTGGCCGCGCATCGTTGATGACACGCACTTGACAGCCGTCGGCTGTGCGCGCCCGGCTGAAGATGCTTTCCGCATCGCGACCGAGCAGTTGATCTACTGGCTGGCCGACAGCTACCCCATGGATGAACGAGAGGCGTTCCTGTTGCTGGGCCAGGTGCTCGAAGCACGCTGCACCCAGTTTGTTGATCCGTTGTATACCTACGTGGCGAAAATCAATCGCAAATATCTGCGGTAACATCGAGGGTCCAGGGAACGTGCGAGGAAGGGGTGGATATTGGCCCGTTGGCTAATATGCGCCAGGCGGGAATTCCCAAGGATTTGGGTCTTGACAAAAGAACTTTCTTTGGTTATACTTGTATTGACATCTAGAGGACAATACTTCTAACATGAAAGACTGGAAAGACCTTATTAGAATTGACCGTCATACAAAGTTGCCACTTTATCACCAGATTACCCAGAACCTCAGAGAACTGATCACAAGTAGCCAATTGCAGCCTGGTCAGGGGGTACCTTCGGAATGGGAACTGAGCGATCTGTACGGTGTGAGTCGCCTCACCGTCCGGCGCGCGTTGGACGAACTGGCTCGTGAGGGCTGGCTCATCCGACGGCATGGCGTGGGGACGTTTGTCGCCAACCCTACAATGGCGCAAATCGTCCCCAGCAGGCTGGGTTTCACCCAGAAAATGCGGCAGATTGGCCGGACGCCGAGCAGTCGCCTGATCAGCGTGAAGGTTATTCCGGCTGCGGCCGAGGTAGCGACACACCTTGGGTTGGAGGTGGCCGACCCCGTCATCGAACTCGTCCGGGTGCGGCTCGCCAATGAAGAGCCGATTATGCTGGAAACCGCCTATCTCTCCCAGGCACGTTTTCCGAATCTAATCGAAGCCAATCTGGGTAGTTGTTCCCTGTACGAGTGCTTGAGCGAGCGCTATCAGACGACGGTCGTCGCCATGGACCAGACGTTGGAGCCGGTTCTGCTCACCGCACAGGAAGCGCAATTCCTGGAGGCAGAACCGGGGGCGCCGGCGCTGTTGAGCGAGGTAGTGGCGTTCACCGAAGACGACACACCGATCGAATATTCCTGGTCGGTGACCCGGGGGGATAAGTGTAGATTCTTCTTTCGCTTTCGGGAGGAAGGCAATGCGGAAGGGATAAGTTGAGCTGAATCATCTGCGCCAGGAGGTTGACTATGTCCCAATCCTTTCAGTGCAGGGCACTGAGCTTTAACTGAACCGAAGTCTGCAACCTGATAGGGCATATGGGAGGACACAACATGCAACACTCGACCTTTCGTAAGTGGTTCCTGATACTGATAAGCCTCGCGATGCTCTTCGGCATTGTTGGGACTCCCTGGTCTGACCCCCCGGCTTCCGTCCAGGCCGGCGGCCCCGCCGACCCGTGGAGTCAGGGCAGCTTCACCCAACCTTGGACCGTGGACAAGTACACCACCCAGGCTCAGTGGGACAGCGAATTCACGTATATGCAAAACGTCGATATGACGCTGTGGATTTACCAATGGACGGGTGACTCTAAGGCAAACACCACCATCTATCCCACCAACATTCCCGGCTATTCCCAATCTTCGACGTACGACCAAGTCGAGACGGCGCTGGCAACGGCCGATCGGTTTGGCTTCAAGGTCTTTATGGGTCTCGTCTTCAACAGCCAATGGTGGCACAAGGAAGGCACCGACCTCAACTGGTTGCTGGGCGAAGCGGCGGAGATGAACGCCGTCGCGGACGAGTTGTACGCCAACTACTTTAGCCGCTACCCGAACACGTTTGCTGGCTGGTACATCAACTGGGAGATGGACAACTATGCCGGGTACAACTGGTATCCGGACGAAAAGCAGAACATGATCACTGCGCTCAATACAGTCTCCCAGCACCTGGATACCCTGAACCCGGCACTGCCCTCCAGCATCGCTCCCTTCTTCAACACTAACGGGGGGGCGACGCCAGAGCAATGGGAGCTGTTCTGGTACGACATCATGAGCCAGACGAGCGTGGATATCCTGATGTTGCAGGATGGCATTGGTGTCGGGCACGCGACGATTGATCAACTCCCCACGTGGTATCAACACGTGTGCGCCGGCGTATGGGCCGCCGGGAAGCTCTGTTGGAGCGATCTGGAGAACTTCATAGGAACCAACCATCTGAAGCCGGCCCCCACGCAGCGCATCATAGACCAGCACCAGGCCGAGTACCCCTATGTAGACAAAATCATCACCTACTCCTTCATCGAGGCCATGTCTCCCGAGTGGGGTTGGGATCCGGTCTACTACAACGGCTACAAAAACTATGTAGACAGCGTCCGATCGGGGACGCCAACGCCCACACCTACCCTGGAAGGGCCGACGCCGACGCCCACTGAGGGTCCGTCCCCAACGCCCACCGACACACCCACCCCGACGCCGACCAACACACCTACTCCCACGCCGACCAATACGCCCCAAGCTGGGCAAGGCATGCACGTCTCCGCAATTGACATGTGGATCGTCCTGGGAGGGGTCAACCACGAAGCCCATGCCAACGTGACAATTGTGGACGATTACGGGCAGCCGGTGGTCGGGGCGCGGGTCTACGGTCATTGGGACGTAAATAATCTGGATCAGTACGCCGACACCAATACCAGTGGCGTGGCCCACTTCTTCAACTACAAGATGCGGGATGTACTAACCTATACGTTCTGCGTGACAAACGTGGTTAAGGATGGGTTGACCTACGATCCCGGAGCGAACGTCGAGACCTGCGATTCTATCACCGGTTGACGCCATTAGACCGCCTCCACAGATGGACGAAGCCCTTCGTTCATGGAAGGGCTTCGTCCACCCAAGGACTGCGCTATGGCCAAGCAAGCTCGCAGGACAAAAAGGGTAGACCCAGGAGCAACCAGGAGATTCACCCCGATCTTAACCGTGGGTGTCGCTGGCTTGGCGGGGATCATCGTCCTGGTCATGATCAGCGCGCATTTCAGCCCGGCCCGTATAGGTCAGGATTCGTCTAAGAGTAAAGCCCGGACCGCCATTCTGCAACCGGTGTCAGACTGGGATGTCGCTCAACAATACCAGGCTACCGCTACTGCCGACGAGCTCTTATTCATTGATGATCTTAGCTCGAACGTCAATGGCTGGGACCTGAATTCCATTCAGTCGCGCTGGCTGGATTGGTCCTTTACTGGCGGAAAGCTGCGAGCTGCCAGAACCGCCGCCGTCGTCCCTTTTGCGGGGCTGATGAGGTATTGCCTTCCTGTTCCCAAGCGTGCCTTCGCCGATTTTCACTTCAGCCTCGACGCCAGATCTGAGTCCAGGGCGGCCGGGATAGGATATGGAATCTGTGTTGATCGGTCAAGCTATGAAATCAGATATTACTTTGCCCTTGATTCTGACGGCGTGTACTCTGTATTCGTAGAAGAACAACCGCCCGCGCCGCAGCCTGAGTTTATTCAAGAGCCGACTACCTTTTCAAGTGTCAACATCGCCGACACCAACCGAATCAGCGTAAGCGCTGTTGGGTCAACGCTGGCCTTCTATGTGAACGATGTGGAAGTCACAAAGGTGACGAATGTCCCATCAGGCATGGATTCAGTTGGTCTCTTCGTTGAGGTTGTGCCAGGTTCAGGGGACGAGACTTGGGTAGAGTTCAGCCACTTGCTCATTCGGAGACCCTGAGCTACGGGCTATGACACTAAAAGGTGATCCTATGCCACTCCAGACACTGCTGGCGAAACTTCGCCACGGCATCATCGTCTCCTGCCAGGCCGAGCTATATGAACCGCTGCACGGCCCAGTCTTTATGGCCGCTATGGCGCGCGCTGCTGCCGCAGGTGGCGCCGTGGCCATTCGCGCCAACGGCCCGGCCAACATCGCCGCCATCCGGGCTGCCATCACCATCCCGATCATTGGCATCTACAAGGTTGATCTACCTGGCTTCGAAGTTCGCATCACTCCTACCTTTGATCACGCCCGGCGAGTCGCCGACGCCAGGGCGGACCTGATCGCCCTCGACGCCACAACCCGGGCGCGTCCAGGTGGGGTCACCGCCGCCGACTTGATCGCCTACGTACACAGGGCCATTGGCTGCCCGGTCATCGCAGACGTCGCCAACGTGGAAGAAGGTCTTGCCGCCGCCGCCGCCGGCGCCGACGCGGTCGCCACGACACTCTCCGGCTACACCGACGACAGTCCCACGCAGGATGGTCCTGATTTCGAGCTCGTCCATCAGCTCGCTCTGGCTCTTCCGGTACCACTTATCGCCGAGGGTCGCATCGCCACCCCAGAGCAGGCCAGACGTGCCCTCGAACTCGGCGCATACGCCGTGGTGGTGGGCAGTGCCATCACCCGCCCACATTGGATCACCGAACGCTTTGTGGAGAGTTTGAAAGATCGCCGATGACGCGTATCGCTGTTCTGCCACTGGATGACCGTCCTGTCAACTACGACTACCCGCGCTATCTCGCCCGAGCAGCGGGTCTGGAGATCCTGCTCCCGCCACGCGAGTGGTTGGGCAATCCCTGGCGTGTAAGCCGGCACGCCGACCTTGTGGACTGGCTGGCACAGACTGCGCTCGAAGCCGACTCGCTCATTGTGGCCATTGATACGTTGGCTTATGGTGGCCTCATCCCTTCACGCACCTCATCTGAACCCGTCGAGGTTGTGCTGGATCGCCTCACCATTCTACGTGATCTCAAAACAGCCCGTCCCCAACAGCCCATCCTCGCTTTCAACGTCATCATGCGCATCTCACGCGCTGACGCCAGCGAAGAAGAGAAACCCTATTGGGGGACGTATGGAAGCCGCATGTTCCGGCTCTCCTACCTTGAACACAAGGTCGAACTCGGAGAGGCCTCCGCCGCCGAGATCACCGAACGGCATTCTCTGCAGACAGAGATTCCCACCGAGGTTTACACAGACTATCGCCAGGGCCGGGCGCGCAACCATGCCGTGAATCGCACTATGCTGGACTGGCTGGCTGAAGGGGTATTCGATTACCTTCTCCTTCCCCAGGACGACACAGCCGACTACGGCTGGAACATCGCTGAGGCACGCGACTTACAGGCGATGATTCGCGCCCGCGGCCTTACCGAGCGCGCCATCACCTATCCTGGCGCGGACGAGATTGGCTGTCTGCTCCTGGCGCGTTATGCCTGCCAGAGGATGGGTTTTTCGCCCAGAATTTGGCCGCGCTATTCCAGCGTGAGTGGGCCTGCCGTCGTTACTTCTTACGAAGACCGCCCCATCCACGAACTGCTCAAGGCGCACCTAGGGCCGCTGGGCGGAGTGGTTGCGGACTCGCCGGACAGTGCCGATCTTATGCTCTTTATCAACGCGCCCGCCGGGGCGCAGGGATGGGGCTCGTATCAGTGGTTGGTGTGGCAGGGGCTGGACGCCATCCGCGCGCAACTACCGCCGGAATTTCATACCTACCTTGACGGATTTGCCGCCGACGAGGGCCTGCGCATCACCCGCCGCGAAATGCAGACACCACGCCGCAGCCCTGAGGAGTTCGTCCGCGCCCTGCTGGCGGCGCTGGATTCCGACCACCCGGTGGCCCTGGCCGACGTGGCCTTCGTCAACGGAGCCGATCTCATACTGGGTAACCTTCTCCTCCAACATCCCGAGGTCGTGAACCTCGCGGCCTACGGTGGCTGGAACACAGCCGGCAACACGCTGGGCACGGTGCTAGCTCAAGCCGTCATTCGTGCCCTGGCGCTCCGTTCTGACCCCACGCATGAGCAACGGGCCGCGCACTTTGCGTTCTTGTTTCTCCGTTTTCTCGACGACTATTTCTATCAGGCGCGCGAGCGCACGCGCTGTCTGGTGGAGGATTTGCCTGCTCTCGGTCTCTCACCCACCGAGGAGCACCTGCCCGACCCCGACCGGGCCGCCGCTGTTCAGGTCCGTGTTCGTGATCGCCTCACGCGTGCCGCCGCCGAGCTGCGCGATCTCTTCCTGCGCTCCGGCCTGGTCCGCGAAGTTCACGTGGACAACGTTTATCTCCCGTGGCAGCGGCTCTTCGAAGTCGGCTTCAATGTGCAGGTTAAATTTAACTGACTTTCCAATTTAGGAGTCTGTTCTTATGGCTCTTCATCCGGTCACCCTGGAAGGCAACTACTTCTCCGCGAACGGCCAACGCTTCGTGCCCATCGGCGCCCATTGGGTACCCGCCAAAGCCGCGCTTCAATGGCCGTACCAATGGGACGAGGCTGACGTCGAAGCCGACTTCATCAAGATGCAGGATCTCGGCTTCAACATTGTTCGCTTCGATTTGTTCTGGGCATGGTTTGAGCCACGCCCCGGTGATTATAACCCCGAGGCCTTCCAGCAGTTTGACTTCTTCATCCGCCTGGCGCACAAGTACGAGATTTACCTGCATCCCACCTTGTTCATCGGCGGCGAGGTGGGTGAGGCCTTCTGGGACGTGCCGTGGCGGCAAGGCCGTCACCCCCACGCCGACCCCGAGATGCTGCGCCTGCAGACCGACCACGCTGCTGAGTTCGCTCGCCGCTATCGCGGGGAAGCGGCCATCCTGGCATGGGACTTGACCGATGAGCCACCCTTCTGGATCGTGAGCGCGCAAACAACCGACGCTATGGCCATCAACTGGACACGCCTGGTTGCCGGGACTCTGCGTCGTCATGACCCCGAGCACTTGTTGTGTGTGGGCACGAGCATGGAAGACCTCAATCACGGCCCCTTCCGGCCAGACAACATCGCGGCCGAGGTAGACTTTTTCTCCGTTCATCCCTATTCCATCTACACCATGGATCGCTTCCCCGATCCCATGCTCTCCGAGCGTGGCACATACTGCGGCGCATTCCAGACGGCGCTCTCGGCCGGTGCGGGCAGGCCAGTGATGGTTCACGAGTTAGGTGCCTCGTCCGCACAATACAGCCCGGAACGCATCGCGCACTTCGACCGGGTGACGATGTACTCCTCCCTGGCTGCCGGAGCCAATGGCTTCCTCCCCTGGTGCTACACCGACGCTGCCCCCGAGACGTTCAAGCGCGTGCCGTACCTGCGCGCCCCGCACGAGACGCAGTTCGGCCTGACTACCTGGGACAGAAAAGATCGTCCCGCCGGCCGTGAGGTGCGCGCGTTCAGCCGCATCCTGGCCCAGATGGACCTGGGTGGGGTCGAACCTGGGCCGGCCGAGGCGGCACTCGTCGTCCCGCACGAATGGTCCAAGCCGCACGGCGACTTCGCCCGCCTCGGCCTCAGCGGCCCCAGCATTGTCCCTTACGTCTCTGTGCAAGAGGGAGGGGGCACCCTTGATCCCTACGCAGTTCTCACAGATCGAAGCAGGTGGGGCGCCAACGTATGGCTCACCGGATCACTTCTTGCGGCGTTTATCCTGGCCCGCCGCGCCGGCCTCAAAGTCGACCTGCCGCGAGAGTATGCCGACTGGGGGACACGCCCACTCTTGCTCTTGCCCTCGCCCCTCACCAGCACCGAGCGCAACCTGGTCCACGTCCACACCAGCTTCTGGGATAGAGTGCGCGACTATGTACGAAGCGGTGGGGCAGTGTACGCCTCGCTCTGTGCCGATGCCGCCATCCCGGATATGAATGACTTGTTCGGCGCGACGTTGGCCGACCACGTCCCGGTGGAGGAGGTGACCCTCACCGTGGCTGTTCCCTTCGGCGACCTGGCCGTGGGCGAGACATTCCACTACCGGGCCGACGGCGCCAATCCCCGGCACTGGCCTGCAACTCTGGAGCTTGCTGGCGGGCGGGTCATCGCCACCGACCAAGGGGAGCGGCCCGCGCTGGTCGCCAACACGTTCGGGAAAGGTCACGTCCTGCTCTCTGCTTATCCACTGGAAAGTCACCTGGCTGTCAGACCATCGGCTTTTGAAGGCCAGGAGAGCACCCATAGGCTCTATCGTGCTCTGCGGATATGGGCTGGGCTCACGCCAATGTTTGTCACCGACCAGCCATGGGTCGAAGTGGCCGCGCTCCTGGGCCAGGGGCGTGGGTACGCTATCCTCGCCAACCACCGACCGGAGCCGCAATCCGTCACCGTCACCGCTCGCCAGACACTCCGGTCGGTGGTCCTTATCACAGTTTCCGGCTCTCAACCCATCACCCACGAGGGGCGTTCCTGGAAGATGGATATGGATGGGTACGGGGGCGCGGTAGTGGAATGGGAAGCAGAAACATAGGAAAGGTATCAGCTTGCATCGCCCACAGGAGCTGGCTTTCACGACGCATAGAAAGGGGGTGGTTCCCATCGGAAATGTTTAGACGAGTGAAGCGGATCGCCCCAAGATCAAGTGTTTCAGGCACCTAACCAGTAAGGAGGTCGAAGATGAGAACATTCATCATTATTCTACTCAGTGTGTGCTTGTTGATGGTTTTAGTAGGCTGCAGAGCGCCAGCCACCCAAGCCCCTCCGGTTAAGACCGAAGAGCCAGAGGCATCGCCAGCGGAGGAAGTCACAACTATCAAGGTCTGGGACTACTACGGTACCGCCACCCCCTTCCAGCCTGAGATGATCGCGGCCTTTGAGGTGGAGAATCCGGGCATCAAGGTGGAGTATGAGGCGTTAAACTGGGACTCTATGTTCGAGAAGCTGAGTGTGGCCCTGACGACCGATACAGCGCCTGACGTGGCGACCGTGGACATGACGTGGGTTCCTACCTGGGCAGCGTTAGGTGGCTTCACCGAGCTGGACACGTTCTCCGGAGGCCAGCTCAATGGAGTTCCCCTCAGCCAGGCTTTCACCGCCGGCGCGCTGGAGGCTATGTCTTATGAGGGCCAGGTCGTCACCATACTCGAGGACTTCGACGTCTATTCTCTCTACTACCGGTCCGACCTCTTCGAGGAGAAGGGATTGGAGGTGCCCACCAACTGGGACGAATTGGTTGAGGTTGGGCAGCAGTTAGCGGAGGATAGCGATGGTGATGGTACGCCGGACAAGTATCTGTACGGCTACTGGCCTGAAACTTTCCGCTGGGCCCAGTTCCTCTACGAGAGCGGGGGCGAGATCCTCAATCCCGACAACACGGAAGCCATCTTCAACGGCGCCGAAGGCGTGGAGGCAACCCAGTTCTTCGTCGACATGGCTAACCAGCATCAGTTCGCCTTTGATATCGGCGAAGAATCCTTCATGCAACTCCTCAAAGATGGGACGATCGCTATGTTCTCCGATGGCCCCTACATGATGGGGGTGCTGAAAGACGGCGCTCCCGAGATGGAGGGGATGTGGAAGGTAGCCCGGCACCCCTACAAGGACCAACCGGGCTCCTACCTGGGCGGGACAGGCCTGGTGATCCCTGCCGGGGCTGCCAACAAGGAAGCCGCCTGGAAGTTCATTGAGTTTGCACTGCGGCTGGATAACGCCATCGGCGTCTACGAGAACGCTGGCGCCGCACCGGGGCTCAAGGCCGCCCTGGAGAGCGACGAGGTGAGCAAGGCGGATCCATACTTTGGCGATCAGGTAACCTTGCCTCTATTTCTGCAAGCTACGGAGACGGCGCACCACTTCCCTTACGTTCGCCAGTGGAATGAGATATCCGCAGTCATCGATGAAGCGGTTGCCTCAGCGTTGCTGGAGGCGAAAACAGTACAAGAGGCTCTGGACGACGCCGCTGTCGAGGCCAACGCTCTCCTGGCAGAATAATCACAGAAGAGAGGGCTTTTCCGGCGAAGGGGGTGCTCCGCCCCCTTCGCTTCCCTATACCTGAGTGCGGGTCATTCTTAATACTCAGGAGGCTTCGATGGACCGTAGCCTTGGTACAACCATAAAGAAGTATTATCTAGCCTACCTCTTCATCTCCGTTCCAGTGATAAGTACGGTGATCTTCCTCTTCGTCCCTATGCTCAGCTCTTTTGTTTTCAGCTTCTCCAGGTGGAGCGGCATTCAACCTCCTGAGTTTGTCGGCCTAGCCAACTATCGAAAACTCATCTTCGGTGATCCCAAATTCGTAAAGGCGTTTGTCAACACCACTATCTTTGTAATATTGGGGCAAGGTACTGGGCCCGTATTGGGACTGATCTCCGCTCTGGCTCTCAACCGGAAGATAAAATTCCGAGCTGGTTTCCGGACCATCTACTTTCTACCCTACATGACGGCTATGGTAGTGGTGGCCACCGTTTGGAAGATGCTCTACAGCCAGGGAGGGCTGGTGAATACTGTGTTAGGGGCAATCAGTCTGCCCACCACGCGATGGCTGGCGAATCCCGACACGGCACTTCTGGCCATCATCGTTGCCAGTGTGTGGCAGGGTTTCGGCTTTGAGACGGTGATCTTTCTGGCTGCCCTGCAGGCAATCCCCCGGGAACTTTACGAGGTGGCGATGATAGATGGAGCCAATGCCTGGAACAGGTTCTGGCACGTCACCCTTCCCAGTCTCAAGCCAGTCATCGTCATGATATATATCATCGGCATTATTGGCAGTTACCAGGTGTTTGACCAGATCTATGTAATGACGGCGGGCGGCCCTATTTACAGCACCCAATCTATCGTGGGACACCTCTTTCGCAATTTCACCTACATGAAGTTTGGATATGCATCAGCCATCGCCTATGTCCTTTTCGCGATACTGGCTGTGTTCTCTATTCTCCAGATCAGGTTTTTTGGCCGGGAGGAGTGAATATGATCGAAACGGCATCAGGGGATGAGCCGCGATGAGCATAGGCCGCACGGGGATGACCAGGCTGGTGAGGCAAACCACTCTGTATCTGGCTTTGATCGCCAGCTCCATCATTATGCTGGTACCCTTCTACTGGATGGTGAGCACTTCGCTGAAACTGGAGGCGGATGTATTCGCCTCTCCGGTAGAATGGGTACCACAACCTGTCACGCTCGTTCACTACGTGGAGATTTGGACACGCTTGCCCTTTGCCAGGTTCTTTTTCAATAGCGTGTTCGTGGCCACGATGGTCACTCTCAGCAATGCCTTCTTTGCCACCCTGGCCGGCTATGCCTTTGCCAAGTTAAAGTTCCCAGGCCGCGATAAAATCTTCTTCGTACTCTTGCTAACACTTATGGTGCCTTTCCAGGTTAATCTGATACCCCTTTACAAGTTAATGGATATATTCAAGTGGCTCGATACTTTCTGGGCACTCATTATGCCAGGGGCCACATCGGTCTTCGGCATATACCTCATGCGCCAGTACATCGTATCAATACCTGATGAGCTTCTGGACTCTGCGCGGGTGGATGGTTGTTCAGAGTTTGGGGTCTTCTGGCGGATCGTGGCACCCTTGAGCCTCCCTGGCGTGGCCACTCTGGCCATCTTTATGTTCGTGCGCTCCTGGACCGACTTTCTTTGGCCGATGATCGTCACCAGTTCCATGGAGATGCGCACTTTGCCGGTGGGGATCGCCCTGCTGCAGGAGTATCACACCGTCAGTTGGACCCAGACTATGGCCGGCTCTACGATCGCTGCCTTGCCTATGATCGTGGTGTTCCTCTTTATGCAACGGCAGTTTATCGAAGGACTGACAGCAGGAGCAGTGAAGCAATGATCGGTGCGGTGGACATTGGCGGTACCAAAATAGCCGCGGGGATGGTAACCGCGTCCAGGCAGCTGCTGGCTCGTGTCGAGTGTCCCACTGCCCCTGAACGAGGGCTGGCCGATGGCCTGGCGCGGATCACCACGATGCTGCAGGAGGCAGCGTCTCGCGCGGGCGGGGACTTGCGCGGCATCGGCATAGGCTGCACAGGCCCGGTCGATCCGCTGGCCGGGACGATCGGCGACGTCGAGTTTCTGCCAGGGTGGGAAGGGGCGGACATCGCCGGTGAGTTGTCGCGAGGGTTTGGTGTCCCGGCTGCTATCGAGAATGACGCCGACGCAGCGGCATTAGCTGAAGCCGCCTGGGGCGCAGGTCGTGGCGCATCCCGTTTCATCTACGTCACTGTGAGCACCGGAATCGGTGCAGGTCTCGTGTTCGATGGCCGGCTCTATCGGGGCGTGGATGGTGCGCACCCCGAGATTGGCCATCACGTGATTGATCCCTCCGGACCGGCGTGTTTCTGCGGTGCCTATGGCTGTTGGGAAAGCTTAGCCAGCGGCCCTGCCATGGCACAATGGACAAGAGATGGGACCTTGGACGGATTTCACACCTTGGAATCCCTTGACGCCCGGAGCATTTGTGCCGCCGCGGAACAGGGTGAGCCCCTTGCCCAGGCAGCCGTGGCACGCGAGGGATATTATCTTGGGCTGGGTCTCGCTAATCTCATCACTCTCTTCGTGCCAGAGGTGATTGCCCTCGGTGGCGGCGTGATGCGTAGCCGGCACTTGTTTTGGGATCAGATCCTGGAAACTATTCGTGCCACTTGTGGCCTGGTGCCATTTGAGAAGGTACGTCTTGTCCCTGCTGCCCTCGGAATGGACGTCGGCCTCGCCGGTGCGGCTTGCGTCTGGTTTCATCGCTACAATGAAAGGTATTGAATCATGCCCAACGCTCAATCCACTCCCGGCGGCTACTTGCGTGACATCCTCGATCAGCCCGCCGCCATACGTGACACTCTGGCTGCTTTGTCCGATTCCCGCTCCTTAGTGCCCTTCGCCGAACGACTCGCCTCCGGCGACTTGCGCCGCGTGGTGCTTACCGGCATGGGGGCGTCATATCATGCCCTGCATCCGCTCACCCTCACACTTATAGCCCGCGGGTTCTCTGCACACATGATTGAGACCTCTGAACTGGTCCATTACGCGTCCGCACTTATCGAGCCATGTACACTCCTCATCGTTGTCTCTCAGTCAGGCCGGAGTGTAGAAACTGTGCAATTGCTCGAACGAGCGCACGACCAGGCTCCCCTCATCGGTGTGACCAATACCCCGGACAGCCCTCTCGCCTTACAATCGGATGCCCTGCTGCTCACTCGTGCCGGAAACGAATATTCAGTTTCGAGCAAAACGTACCTGGCGGCCCTCGCTGCACTGGCATGGCTGGGGGATGCGCTCACTGGTCATGACCCTCTCCCTACCCGGGTTGCGCTGGATCGTGCCCCTGATGCTATGGCGCAATATCTGACGCATTGGACAGAGTACTTGGAAAGCTTGCGCAGACAACTGGCGGACGTTCGCTACCTTGCCCTCGTGGGACGCGGTCCCTCGCTGGCTGCTGTGGGTACAGGGGCACTGATCATCAAAGAAGCTGCGCGCTTTCCTGCGGAAGGTATGAGTAGTGCGGCTTTTCGCCATGGCCCCCTGGAAATGACTTCGCCAAATCTGTTCGTGCTGGTATACGCAGGTGCAGAGGTGACCGCCGACCTCAATGCCCGTCTCGTCGACGATATCCGCGCCGCCGGAGGCCAGGCTGCGCTCGTGGGTGAATCTCTCACCCCGGATGTATTTACTTTACCTTCCGTCCCCGAGATCGCTCGCCCGCTTTTGGAAATCCTCCCCGCCCAGATAATCTCCCTTGCCCTGGCACAACTGAAGGGTCACGAGGCCGGGCGCTTTGAACGAGCCACAAAGGTGACTGAGACCGAATAGGGCAAACCACCGGGTACGGTCACAGACCCGCTCCATGCCCCTTGCATCCAGCCGGTCTTAGCCTCGTCCAGCAACAGAGGCCGGCTGGTGAAGGCAATCTGAGTGGACTGAACCCTTCGGGTTGGCTCTTATTGCATGTCGCTCAGTTCCCCATTATAATGGAATAGTAGGCACAATCCACCACGATGCCCAAAAGATACCGAGGTAGGACATTGTTTACGTAGCGCGTGATGCGCAAGGCGCGATACGTTTACGTTTTACGCTTTACGTTTCACGTATTACGCCTTACGTTTCACGCCTCAGTATGCTTGAATTGACTCGGAGATCACCATGTCCACTTATACTCACGGCGGCGAACTCGTCGCCCGCAGCCTGGCCACGCAAGGCGTGGATACCATCTTCACCCTATGTGGCGGCCACATCGCGCCTATCTACGACGGGTGTCTGAACCACGACATCCGCATCATTGACTTCCGCCACGAGCAGGCAGCGGCCCACGCCGCCGACGCCTACGCCCGGCTGACGCGCGGGGTGGGAGTGGCGGTCGTCACCGCCGGGCCAGGGGTCACCGACGCCGTCACCGGTGTGGCCAACGCCTACCAGTCCCGGAGTCCCCTGGTGCTGCTGGGCGGCGCGGCCCCGCTCAAAACCGAGGGGATGGGCGCGCTGCAAGAGATGGAACAGGTAGACCTGTTTCAGCCTATCACCAAGGCCAGCTTCACCATCCGCGACACGGGGCGCATCCCGCAATTGATGGCCCATGCCTTCCGCGTCGCCCTCAGCGGACGGCCCGGCCCGGTCTTTGTGGAACTCCCCTTCGACGTACTCTTCAACACAGTGGATCCGCCCCCCATCCCGCCGCGCGTTGCGGTCAGGCCCATCCCGCCTGACCCTACCGCCCTCGGCCGTGTCGTGGATATGCTGCTGGCGGCGCACAAGCCGATCGTCATCGCCGGCAGCCAGGTTTACTGGGACGGGGCGTGGGATGCCCTGCGCGAGCTGGCCGACCAGGTTGGCGTTCCCGTCTTCACCAACGGCGCCGGGCGGGGCACGCTGCCCATGGACCATCCGCACTGCTTCCGCGCCAGCCGCTCCGATGCGCTGAAGGAGGCCGACCTGGCCCTGGTCATCGGCACGCCGCTGGACTTCCGTTTGAAATATGGGGGGACCGGCTGGAATCCGGAGCTCAAGCTGGTCCAGGTGGACAACGACCCGGCCGACATCGGGCGCAATCGGCCGGCCGAGGTGGGGCTGGTCGCCGACGCCCGGCTATTGCTGGAGGGCATGCGGGATGAATTGGAACGACGCCGCGCCCACCTCGACTTTGGCGATTGGCTGAGCGCATTAGGAGAAATCGAGGGCGAGAAGTTGAGCCGCCAGGCCGCCTGGTGCCAGTTGGACGACGCGCCCGTCAACCACTTCCGCTTTGCGGCCGAGGTGGACGCCTTCGTGGGGGAACAGCGGCCCGAGGACATGCTGCTCATCGGCGACGGCGGCGACATCGTGGCCACCTGCGCCAAGGTCATCACCCTGCGCCGGCCCGGCCAGTGGCTCGATCCCGGCCCGCTGGGCTGTCTGGGCGTCGGCGCCCCCTTCGCCATTGCTGCCCAGTCGCTTTACCCCGAGCGGCGCGTCCTTATCCTGAGCGGCGATGGCTCCTTTGGCTTCAACGGCTTCGAGTTCGACACCGCGCTGCGCTTCAACCTGCCCATTGTGGCCATCGTGGGCAACGACGCCGGCTGGGGCCAGATACGCGGTCCCCAGATTCAGATAGTGGGAGAGGAGCGGGCCGTCGCCACCAGCCTGGCTCCCACCCGCTACGATAAGGTGGTCGAGGCGATGGGCGGCTATGGTGAGAACGTGGAGGGGCCGGAGGGTATCCGCCCCGCGCTGGAGCGAGCCTTTGCCTCGGGCCGCCCGGCGTGCGTCAACGTCGCCCTCGATCCGAAGGGCATGGCCAAGACCGGCGCCAGCACGCCTTACATTGTGTGAAGAAGGCGCAGAACAATATGGCAAGATTCGAATCAGTAGAAAGCCGGATTGCATACTTTATCTCCCCGCATGGCTACGGCCACGCTGCTCGCGCCGCGGCAGTGATGATGGCACTCCGCGAACGGGATCCAGCGATCCGGTTCGAGATTTTCACCCTGGTACCTCGCTGGTTTTTCGAGGACTCGCTCTCCGAGCCCTTCGGGCATCATTCGTTGTTAACCGACATAGGACTGGTGCAGAAAACGCCGCTGATCGAGGATCTGCCCGAGACGCTGCGGCGCTTGGATAGTCTCTTGCCCTTCGATGGCCCCCGGATCCAGGAGATAGCACGACAGGTAAGCCGGCTTCAGTGTCAACTGGTCATTTGCGACATCGCCCCGATGGGCATCGCCGTCGCCAGGGGAGCCGGGGTTCCCTCGGTACTGGTGGAGAATTTCACCTGGGACTGGATTTACCAGGGATACGTGAAGTATGAGCCCCGGCTGGCCCCACATATCTCATACCTGCAAGACCTATTCGATAAGGCCGATTACCACATCCAAACTGAACCGGTCTGTCAGCGGCATACTGCCGATCTCACCACGTCCCCGGTCAGCCGCAAGGTCAGAACGCCCACCAGGGAGATTCGACAGCAGTTAGGGATACCGGACACGGCGAGAACGGTGATGATCACCATGGGGGGAATCCCCTGGGACTACACCTTTTTAGACCAATTGACATACCAAAACAACCTTTACTTTGTCATCCCCGGGGCTGCCGAGCAGATGCAGGTCCGCAGAAACTCTCCAGACGGGAGCGGCGGGTTAGTGCTTTTGCCCCACCATTCGGACTTTTTCCACCCAGATTTGGTGAATGCGTGTGATGCGGTCATCGGCAAAGCCGGCTACAGCACCCTGGCCGAGGTTTATTCTGCAGGAGTCCCCTTCGGCTACGTCGCACGCCCACAATTTCGCGAGTCGCAGGTTCTGGCCGCTTTCATTGAGCAGCAAATGCAGGGATTGGCCATTGCGGAAACACAATTTCGAAACGGCCGATGGCTATCCCTTGTCTCGGACCTGCTGGCCTT
>JAHELX010000566.1 GCA_024643945.1 Anaerolineales bacterium | reverse complement strand
CCATACAGCCAGTGCAATCATCCCCGCAGCAGCCAGGCGCATCCCCAGGTCGAAGGCCGCGATCATCACGATGAGCCCGACCAGGAAGAGGCTGACGGCGACCAGGAAGGCAGCTCGGACGTGACCGGGCAGGCGCAACAATCGGGTCAACTCCAACCGCTCTCCGGCGATGGTCAACACCAGGAAGCCGCCCCACCAGAGGACAACACGGTAAATGGGCCACCCCATCAGCCATAGGCCGTTGCCCGCCAACCAGACTAGCGCACCCAGCCCCATCGTACCCGTAAACAGCGCTGGCTGACGGCGGACGCTGACGGCGAAGACAGCCACTAAACCTAGACTGCCCAGGGTCATCAACAAGGGGCCGGTCCAGCCCGATAGGCCGACGACCAGCGTCAACCCACCCAGTCCAGTAAGCAAGGGCACAGCGTAGGTCCAAGGGCGGTTCAAGGCCACCGCCCTCTCCAGGGCGATGAGGGTACCAAGAACGCCCGAGACCATCAAAGGACCGTGAGCAATGGGCAAGTCGGGTTGCAACACAGGCCATCGCCAACCCAAACGCAATAATCCCGCCCACAGCCCCGCCAGCAGAGCCAGCAGTGTCAGTACCATCAAAGGGAAACGGGCACGAGGCCAGTTTTCATTCATAGGCCTTATAGTATCACAAAGAGGGGGTTAAGCATCTTTGATTATGACATATGGACGTACATCTTGGTTTTTCCTCTATGGCTTTGATGGCCTTTGGGTCCCTGGAAGGTCTTAGATCTCTCTCACGAAATCATTACCCTCCGCTGTGCGGCCCACTGTTTGCCAAGTTGAGCCAGGGATTCCACACCCAACATCTGATCTGCCGCAGGAAAGAGGATCCGCTCTTCCTTGGCAAAATGATCGCGAGCCACCTGGATGACGTTCAGCACCAGGCATTGAGCCTCAACCAGATCCTGCACCTCCTGCACCCGGGCCAGGATGTTTTCAATCTCGTCGTGCTCTATGCGCATCACAGTTAGGGGCCCCATCTGGCCCATATGGGGATCCAGAGCGGTAAAGAGCAACTCGTCCTCCAGGCGGGCATGGGTTTCCAGTGCGGCGGTCACCAGTGCTGCTGGACTCTGAAGCTGAGCCAGAGTTTCGGCCACCGGCACCACCTTCTCCAGATAGTCAAACTGAGCATAGAAGGCACCATGCTCTCCCAGAAATGCGTCAGTGATCTTCATATTCTTTCCTCCATTGAGCGAGTGGCCGCCACTGTTACCGTGACGTGCGTCCGCTTCAACACATTGGCTAGTACCAAAGATAGAACAGCCAGAACGATGAAGGTCGCGAATCCTTGTGCGTAACCCAGGTCTCCCTGCGTGCGAACAAAGGCGCCCATGACCGGCGGGATGGCAAAGCCCCCGAAAGCACCCAGTCCTCCGACCCAGCCGGCGGCCCCGCCCACTGCCTCAGGAACTTCCTGCGGCACCAACTTGAACACAGCAGCGTTATTGGTGCCCATTCCCAACGCCATCAGAATCTCGCCGAATACTGAAAGGCCATAGTTATGCGAGGCAGTCATCAGAATGCCACCACCCAGCATGGTCAGCAGCGATAGGATGGCCGTGCTCTCGCCACCGATCCTGTCTGAAATCGCCCCCCCAGCTATGCGAATGACCGAAGTGAGGATCGAGTATAAAGCGGTCAGCATACCGGCGGTGACAGCGCTGACGGCAAAGAAAGAATTCCAGTAGGTGGGCAGCCAGGCAGTGAGGGCGATGAAGCCGCCGAATGTGGTGAAGTAAAGGATCACCAGCACCCAAGTCTTCCACACTTTCGCGGAGAGCACGAGGCTATCCAGCATATTACCAGCAGGGAACAACTCCTGGCCCTGTTGGCGCGCTGTCTGTTTTGCCTTCTCCGCCGGCACGTCCTGCGCCAACAGTTGGAAGTACCAGGCATTGCGCCCTAAGACGTAGTACAGGAGGGTGCCCACCACCAGGAAGATGAGCCAGGCCAGGTATGAACCGGCCAGCCCGAACGACCCCAGGGCAATGGGCAGTAAGAAAGAGAAGAGTCCGGGTGCAATGTTACCGACGCCGGCATAAGTTCCCAGGGCCCAACCCTGACGAGTCTGGGGGAACCAGTACGAAACCTGGCTGATACCCACCGAGAAGGTGGCAATGCCGCAGCCACTCAGCAACCCCAGCAGCAAGAGCAGGGGATAAAGGCCGGCGTTCAATTGGGCCGGGTAGAGCAGGTAGACCAGCAGGGTCAGGCCCAGCATACCCACAACAGACAGCGCCAGCAACACCAGGAATGGTTTGCGCCCTCCAGTTGTGTCCACCCAGGCCGAGAAAGGAATGCGCAGCAAAGAGCCCGAAAGTGAAGGCATAGCCACCAGCAGGCCGACCAATACCGGGCTCAGTTGCATCGCGTCTTTGAATGTGTGCGCGGTCGGGCCGAAGAGGGAAACGGCCGCAAAGCCGATGAAGAAGCCCAGGGTCGCGCCAAAGAGTCCTTCATTGGAACTACCTTTTAGTGGGGACAAGGTGGGACCTCCATTAGTGATAAATGATGTTTGAGCGAAGCTTTCTATAAGCGTGGCTGCCGATTCCAGATTACCACCTGGTAAGGCCGCCACAGGTAGTCATAGGGCAGTGATAAGAAGTGCACCAGGCGTGTGAAAGGCAGCAAGGCCAGCGTCACAAAGGCACCGACGATGTGGAGATGTACCATGAAGGGTAGATTGGCCACCAGGGAGATGTCGGGGCTCAGTTTGAGAATGGACCACAGGTAGGGCACGGCAAATCCCGCGTACCACGACGAACCCCAACGGTAGAAGATGGCGGTCCACACGCCGGCCACCACCTGGACCAGGAGCACCAGCAATAGCACCACGTCCATGGCCGAGGTGACGACCCGGATGCGGGCACTGCTGGCGCGCCGGACGATCAGGACGATGATCCCCCATAGGGTTAAGAAGCCGAAGGCCAGGGCTGATGCTTCCAGGACATACAGCCGCCACGGTACCCCGTTCCAGGCCAGTACAGAGCGTGGGATCAGGAAGCCAATGGCATGTCCGGTCAAGATAACCAGAATACCATAGTGCCAGGGCACCGAGCCCCAGAACAATTTCCGATTCTCCAGGAATTGGGACGATAGGCTGGAGTAAGAGAAGCGATTACTGAAATAACGCATGGGGGTCACCACCAGGGCCAGAATTATGGCCACGTAAGGGAAGACCCCAAAGAGCAGTTGATTTACCGTCATAGCGTTCCCTCTTTCAGGCAGGCACGGCCTGTAATGTCCCCTCAAGCACTGCCAGGGCTGTGTGCAGTACTTGAGCGTACGGGTTGGGTTTACTCTGAGATTCGTTGCTAAAACTGTCACTCATTTTATGCAAGGCCGGCAACAGGCAGTCTTCGACCAGTTCCCGGGCCAGGACATCGGCGCTGTCCAGGGTGGACAGGAATTTGAACAAGACGGCCAGGTGATCCGGTAGCTCGTTCCTCTCCCCGAAGCCACGTTCCCGGTACTTCTCCTTGAGTCGAACCAGAAACTCGCCTCGTTTGAAGCTTTCGCCGAATAGTTGGTATCCGGCATAAATGTAACAGGTGGGGTTCACGTCGAAGGTGGCTGTGTAGATTTCCTCCAGGCGGCCCAGTGGCGTGCTTTGCACGAAATCCAGGAAATCCTGAATACGCCCGGCCTCCTCCGGATAGTCCAAGATCAGCAGGCTGGCGCACTCACGCACCCGGTCCGCCAGTTGCGGCCTGGGATAATCCAGCAAGTCGGCAAAACAAAGGCAGGTCTTCTGTCGTATATCCATTTTCATAGCCCTCGCTGTGGCTTATCGCGGAAGCCGACGCCAGTCTCCGCCTTGAACGTATAGGGGTCCCCCATCAATTCGACCGCGTACTCCCGGTGCATAGGAGGGATAACGAAGCGATCTTCGAAGGTCGGGAGGGAGGTCAGGCGGAAGATTTCCTCACATTGCTCGGCCGTCACGCCGGCTGCTGCCAGCATCTCCTGGACTTTCTCCTTATCTATATCGCCGACCTGCTCAGCCCGCTTGTACAGGCGAACCGCCAGCAGCTTGCGGTACGACCTGCGCACCGGCTCTTGGTTGCCGGCCGCGAACAGCCGGGCCATGTACTTGATGGGCACGCGCGCTTTGTCCAGCGAACCAAAATAGTCTTCCGCGTCCACGTCATAGGTGCCATTCTCGACGTAGCCCAATACGGGTAGCAGGGGGGGGATGTAGAAGAGCATGGGCAAGGTGCGGAATTCGGGGTGTAGCGGCAGGGCCAGTTCCCACTCCTTGACGAAGCGGTACACTGGTGACTTCTGGGCAGCTTCGATCACCGAGAAATGCACACCATCTCTCTCTGCCTGGTCAATCACCTGAGGGTCAAAGGGGTCGAGGATCA
>JAHELX010000565.1 GCA_024643945.1 Anaerolineales bacterium | reverse complement strand
AATGTAACTTCTGGAGCTGTTGGCTCATGACAGAATTCGCTATGCCGGTTGGTCTCTATGAGAAAGCGTTGCCGCTTGATTTGTCATGGGAGGAGCGCCTGAAAACGGCTGCTGAAGCGGGCTACGATTTTATCGACATCTCGATCGACGAGAGCGATACCCGACTGGCACGCCTGGACTGGCCGGCCTCCGAACGCGGAGCATTACGCCAGGCCATTTTCAACACTGGCCGGCCTATCATGACAATGTGTTTGAGTGCCCATCGCAAATATCCACTGGGCAGCCATTCGTCAGAAGTTCGCAGGCGAGGGCTGGACATCTTGCGCAAGGCAATTGAGTTCGCAGGGGATATTGGATTGCGCATCGTCCAGGTTATGGGATATGACGTTTTCTACGAACCCAGTGATGAGGGTACCAAGGCCCGCTTCATAGAGGGTATCCAGCAGGGGGTGCGGTGGGCTGGCGAGGCTGGGGTGATGCTGGGCCTGGAAAATGTAGACAATCCTTTCCTGGAATCGCTGGACAAGGGCTTGCGTTTGGTACGCGAACTGAATTCGCCATGGTTTCGCCTTTATCCCGATATGGGCAATCTGGCGGCGGCCGGCTATCACCCGCCGCATGAGCTGTCATTAGCCACGGGGCACCTGGTAGCTATTCACGTCAAAGATGCCTTGCCCGGCATAATACGCGGAGTCCCTTTTGAGGAAGGAATTGTGCCCTTCGTCGAGACTTTTCACGCGCTGGCCCGGATCGGCTTCTGGGGCCCAATGGCTGTAGAGATGTGGGGACAAACGGACACCCGTTGCGATCCTTTGGCGTCTGTCGTTGCTGCCCGGAAGTTGGTGGAATGTCTGACCGCCATGGCCTGGCCTGGGTCACGCAAGGGCTGAGTAGTTACCCCTAATCGAAGGTAACTACTCAGGTGCCCGGCACTTTTGCGGCCTTCAAGCCGTAATCTGGCGTCTGACAGCGGCCCGGACGTGGCGCATTTCTGTCGATGAAGTGCCGGGCACCTTCAGGCTGAGTAGTAACAATCGAAGTTGGTCGGATACTATGCCCTGGCCTGGGAACTATCCAGGCCTTATTGGGAGGTGTGATATGAGTAGTGCGGATTCGGTTTCAAACGCAGGTGCTGAGGCAATCATCATACCCGGTGATCGCTATTTCCCGGAAGGGGTGACTGTGGCTGAGGACGGCACGTTCTACGTGGGCAGTATGGAAGAAGGCTGCATCATGAAGGTGCCGCCTGGGGCAAAGGAGGCTGAGCCCTTCATCGAGGCGGGGGCCAATGGGCTGGTGTCGGTGCTGGGTCTGTACACCGACGATGCCCGCGGTACGTTGTGGGCCTGTTCTTCCGATGCTGGCAACGGCAGGCTTACAGGCAGCGCGCCGGTTGGCGTCAAGGCCTTCGATCTGAAGACGGGGGAGGCCAGGGGCAGCTACGATTTCCCCGGTGGTGGTTTTGCCAATGACCTGACGATCGACGGCCAGGGCAATCTGTACGTCACCGACTCGTGGACACCGCGCATACTACGCTTACCTGCCGGGGGCACAGCCCTGGAGGAGTGGATCAACGATGCTCAACTGGGCATTGAGCAGTGGAGCCTGAATGGCATCGATTTTGACAGGCACAGGGGGGTGATCTACACTGTCAACCAGAGGGCGGGGAAGTTGTTCCGCATTGCGGTCGAGCCGGATGGAAGCGCTGGTCAGGTGACACTCATCGGCACGTTGCAGGAGCTGAGGCGGCCCGACGGTCTCAAGGTCGTCGGTCACAACACCCTGGCTGCGGCCGAGGGTGGGGCGGGCGGTATGGCGGTTATGACCATCACGGGCAACACGGCTGAGGTGAGGCGGGTGTCGGAAGGCCTGGATGGCGTGACGACCTTCGCTGTTTACCGGGGCAGCGCCTGGGTGGTTGAAGGCCAGTCCGATCATTTTTGGGATCCAGCTAATGCCGGACATGATGCGACACCTCCCTTCCGCATCGTCGAGGTGCCGCTGCCTGGAATGACAACCCGATAGGAGCGAGCCGGGCATCAGGTTGCCCTGCCCCTACCGACCCATTTTGAATACACCCATGTCATTTCGAGCCCAAGGCGGGCCAGGGATGGAGTTGGTACAAAATAACGGAGGCGCATCATGGTATTGGAAAGACTTCGTGAGGAAGTTTGGAAGTGTAACCTGGAATTGCCTAAGAATGGGCTGGTCAAGATGACCAGCGGTAACGTAAGTGGCCGCGATCCAGAGACTGGTTTGGTTGTTATCAAACCCAGCGGCTACAGTTACGAGGAGATGGCCCCCGCCGATATGGTGGTGGTCGATCTGGACGGAAACGTGGTTGACGGACATCTGAAACCCTCGGTGGATACAGCCACACATGTGTACGTCTATCGTCATCGCCCTGATGTTTTTGGCATCGTGCATACTCATTCGACCTATGCGACCAGTTTTGCCGCTTTGGGGCAGCCTATCCCAGCCTGCCTGACCGCCACGGCCATGCTGGGCGGAGAGATTCCGCTGGGTGGCTACGTGCCCATCGGCGGCCAGGCTATAGGGGAAGAGATCGTCCGCAATATTGGAAACTCGCTGGCCATCATTATGCAAAACCACGGCGTCTTCACGATAGGCAAGTCAGCGCGGGCGGCAACCAAGATGGCCATCGAAGTAGAAGAAATCGCCAAGATCACCTATCTGGCCCTGCTGCGCGGCCACCCAATTATGCTGACACAAGACCTGGTGTCAGAGGTGGCTGACATGTACGCGAATGTTTATGGCCAACGATAATCCCGCGATTACTGCACTGGAGGCGGAGATAACCTTAATAGAGGATTAGCTATGACTGCATCTGATGTTAAAGTCGAAATGGATACCCTGACCGCAGCAGCCGGCAGCGAGCGACTCCTGGCAGAGCTATCTCGGGAGAGGCTGGGCTGGATGCTGCAAACGATGTGCGAGATTCGCTACTTTGAGGAAAAGGCCGAGGAGTTATACACCCGCGGCCTGGTGCATGGCACCATGCATCTATCTATAGGGCAAGAAGCCTCTTCCGTAGGCAGCATCGCGGCGCTGAGGCCGGATGACCTGATTATCCACCACCATCGCGGCCACGGCCACACTATTGCGAAAGGGGCCGACATCACGTTGATGATGGCTGAATTTCTGGGAAAAGAACCCGGTTACTGTCGAGGCCGGGGCGGTTCGATGCACATTGCCGACATCCCCGGCGGGAATCTGGGCGCCACGGGAGTGGTCGGCAGTGGCATCCCGACTTCAGTTGGCATTGCCCTCGCCCTGAAAATGCGCCAGTCCGACCAGGTGCTCCTCTCCTTCTTCGGTGATGGTGCGGCCAATCTGGGCGAGTTCCACGAGGCGTTGAATATGGCTGCCATTTGGAAATTGCCGGTGGTGTTTATCTGCGAGAACAATCAGTACGGCATGTCGGGGCCGGTAGAAAAAATGGCAAGCGTCAAGCCTCTCTCGCTCCGCTCTGCGGCTTATGGTATCCCTGGTGAAACGGTAGATGGTAATGATGTATTGGCCGTCTACCAGGCAGTTCAGCGCGGAATCGAGCGGGCGCGGGCGGGTGACGGCCCGTCACTGATCGAGAATGTGACCTACCGCTGGAAAGGGCACTCGAAGAGTGACAGGAACGTCTATCGCACCCAGGAGGAGATCGAGAGTTGGAAGAAACGCTGTCCTATCAAGCGGTTCAAACAGCTTCTGTTGGAGACCGAAGTGATGAACGCCGAGGAGTTGGAAGCCATCGACCGGGAGGCCAGGGCAACCATCGACCGCGCGGCCGAGAAAGCGATCACTTTTCCTGAGCCATCCCCCGACGGCCTGGAAGATGAGGTGTACGCGCCATGAGTGACAACGGCAGAGGTGAGATTACCTACCTGGAGGCAGTGCGTGAGGCTCTGACTCAAGAGATGCAGCGCGACCCGGAGGTCTTTCTCATCGGAGAAGACATCGGCGTATATGGTGGCGCCTTCGGGGCGACGCGGGGCATGTTGGAGGAATTTGGCCCGGAGCGCATACGCGATACCCCCATCTCTGAAGCAGCCATCGCCGGTGCGGCGACCGGAGCGGCGCTGATGGGCATGCGCCCGGTGATGGAAATCATGTTCATGGACTTCCTGACCATTTCCATGAACCAGTTGGTCAACCAGGCGGCCAAGATGCGCTTTATGTTTGGGGGCAAGGCCAGCGTCCCCATGGTAATCCGCGCCCCGGCCGGTTCCGGCACCGGCGCAGCGGCTCAGCACTGCCAGAGTCTGGAAGCGTGGTTTGTTCACACCCCGGGCATCAAGGTAGTGGCCCCGGCCACACCTTACGACGCCAAGGGACTGCTGGTGACTGCCATCCGGGACAACAACCCGGTCCTTTTCATGGAACATAAGCTGCTCT
>JAHELX010000564.1 GCA_024643945.1 Anaerolineales bacterium | reverse complement strand
CAAGCCCCTGGCAATGTCGTGAAGGGTCATCATCTTGCTTTTTGTCGTCAAGTACTCGACGATCTGAGCTTTGAGTTCCTCTGTTACTTCTTCCGCCACTCGATTTACCTCCTTACCACTTGAGGGTTGGCTTAGGTCGACAGGTTTTGAATACCGGAAGGGACTAAATTAGCTATCTTGATATACGTGAAATGTTTCACTTGTAACCGATATATTAAGGCCTTTTATTTTGATCTCTTACTATAACTATACTCCTGGAAGGTGAGGCGTGTCTTTAACACCAAATTAAGCTAACCTTAAGAGGAGTTTAAGGTTCGTGCCGGCCATGGAATCAAAGAATGGATCTGAGTACGAGTACGATTCAAATCTTACCGCAGTTTTCCGAAATTATGTTATACTTATGCCTGTCCCAGTATATTGAATAATCCCAGTGTCAAGGGGATGTAAACATATGACTCCCGCTCAGAAAATAAATCCCTGGCTGGCTGCAAAGAGGGAATTCAAAGCTAGAGTAGCTGGTCCAACGCCAGGGAACGCAAGTATTAAAAGGATTGAAAATGGGAAAGCTTCTTATCTTTAGCCTCTTCATTGGCGTTTTGTTCACAGTATCGGGGTGCGGCGGAGCGCATCCTTCGTCAGGCGCGGAAGGAAAAACCCCCGCACCGGCGGCAACACCAACTAATCAAGCCACTGTAGGTACGTCACAAGCAACTTTGGTCCCATCACCCCAGCCGGAAGGGACTGCGAGTTACCGTTTAATGAACAGTTGCAACCTCCTTAACAGCCGCGACGTTGCCAGTCTTTTTTCCAGCGCGGAGGTGGAGGGACCCAAGCACCAGGTGAGTCAAGTGAATCACCTCGTCTTTTCAACGGAGACTATCTCGGCGACAGAGTCCTCCTGTATTTATTATGTCTTCTACAAGCCTGGCTCGAAGGACATGGAGCTGCTCCAGGTTACGTACTGGGTGGACATACCCGACCAAGCTGCGCCCAGCGCATGGGCTCAAGTTTGGGTAGACGCCAGGTCGAAGGCTGTGCAGGCTGTTTCCGGCATCGGAGACGATGCTTTCTATAACGACGGTAGGCTGACATTCAAGAAGGGCAGTCTTTACGTGACGATTGAAATTGTGGGTACCAACCTGAAGACGGACAGCAGCGCGGGCGTAAACCAGCAGATCGAAATGGAAAAACGGATCGCGCTCGACGCGCTAAGCCGGCTAGGATGAAAGCGATAGGCGTTGAGAATGGGGTCAGATAGCCAGGTAGCGAGGTAATTTTCGCGCTGCGATTTGGCGGATTTCAGTTGGCCGTAGCTGATGGATGTTTCATGGGTAGGTAGCCATCATAGTATGATCCTGCTGCCGGTCATCGACCTGGCCGTCACTCGAAGTCGTAGTCGAAGGTGAAAGGCGTGTGCTGCTCGCCGTCGTGTTCGACGAAGCTACCCTCGCCTCGCAAGCCGCGCGAGTCCCCGGTCCCGGAATCCGGCACCACGAACCAGGTTCCCTTCACCGTGCCGCTCGGGAAGGTCCCGCTGTGCTGAAGCACAAAGCTGCCTGATCGGTTCCCATTGACATTATTCCTTGACTTCCCATTCAGGATTCCAGGCGATTTCCCAGAGGTGGCCGTCTAAATCCTGGAAGTATCCCGAGTACCCTCCCCAAAAGCGGTCGTGCGCCGGGTCAGTGATTTTAGCTCCCGCTTTTTCTGCCTGCTTCATCACCGCATCGACTTCCTGTTTGGATTTGACGATGTGGCCGATAGAGAATTCTGCAGGACTTGGTGGACTCACAGATACCTTCGCATCCTTAGCCAGTGCAACCTTTGGATACAACGCCAGTATCAGATCGTCGTTCATGTTAAAGAAGACGACGGCGCCGTCCTCAAATTCCGTACCGATGATCCCTTGCGTCGGCAAACCCATCCCGTCGCGGTAAAAAGCGAGAGATTTTTCCAAATCACTGATGCCCAATGTGATGATTTTAATTCGTGGTTTCATAATCATATCTCCTGGTATCATGAATTTAGTTAATAGAATTCTCAAACAAGTCATGCAAGATGGCCGTTTTCGGCGCTGCCATACACTTAGTCCTCTTCACGCCGGGCAGCCTGGCCGGCCGTGATCCCGCCGTCGACAGCCAACGTGGCGCCGGTGATGAAACTGGTGGCGTCGCTGGCCAGGAAGACTACCAGGGGGGTGACATCTTCCATGTCGGCGACGCGGCCCAACGGTACGGACGCCGCGACGCGTCCGGCCATCCCCGGCGTCCTTTCAACGCCGGCGCGCCACGTCTCCGTCGCTACCGGACCGGGCACCAGGACGTTGACCCGAATCTTGTTGGGAGCCTGCTCCAGGGCTGCGGCACGGGTCAGGCCGACGACTCCATGCTTGGCCGCCACGTAGGCCGCAATGCCTTGGCCGACGCCCATGACCCCCGAGGTGCTGGCGTTGTTGATGATGCTGCCGCCGCCGGCCTCCCGCATGGCGGGTATCTCGTACTTGAGCGCGTAAAAGACGCCCACCAGGTTGAGCGTGACAACCTCCATGAATGCCTCGGCGCTGGTGGTCTCCAGTGGCCCAAAGGCGCCGTTTCCACCGGCATTGTTGAAGGCGATGTCGAGCCGCTCATAAGACCCCAGCGTCTCGGCCACCAGCCGTTCGACCTGCGCCTCGACCGTGACGTCCGTCTGGACGAAGCGGGCTTCGCCGCCCCACGATCGAATCTGCGCGGCAACCTGTTCACCCTTTTCGGCCCGCCGCCCGGCCAGGACGGCGGCCGCGCCCTCCGCGGCCAGCGCCAGGGCTGCGGTTGCGCCTATCCCGGTTGTAGCCCCAGTCACCAATGCTACCTTTCGCTCTAACTGTCCCATACTAATCTCCTCTATTTCCAAAGCACTTGTCTAGAAGTAACTTGCCAGTTTTGCAGTCAGTTTACGCCCAATTTGCTGATTGAAGTGCAAAGTTATTATTGGACAAGTACAAGGCAATCTGCATCCTCCTTAACCGGATGTCCCGAGACTGGGCTGCGTGAATTGGCTTGTGATACAATAAAACTCGCCCCTATGCGCTAGTACTCCATCACAGAGATTATGATATACCAAGGCCACGCCCATGGCGGCTGAATCGGGCTTATCAAGATCACTTTGATGGGGCACTAGAGCGTTCCCGCCTCCAGCGCGGCGTAGAGTGAGGGATAGATGGGGCGAAAGCCCAACTCCTCTCGAACCCGTGTCGTATCGACGATTCCCTCCCATGGGTCGTGCAGCGGCGGGACTGCCGCGTCTTCAGCGAGAGGCACGTGGAGGAGATGCAGGATCTCGGCGGCCGTCACCGGCGCATCGTCAGCCACGTTGTAGATCCGCCCGTCGATTCCGGGCGTCTTGATGACCCGCAGAAGCGCCTGGGCGACGTCGGCATGGTGCACCATATGCAGCCGCTGCGCCGGGTTCCAGGCACGGACCCACTGCACGACCTCGGTCAGGTGGGGATCGCCTTCGCCGTAGACGAAGGCCAGCCGGAGGATGCGCAGGCCCAACCCCTGCGTGCGATGCAGGTCCCTCAGTGCCTGTTCGGCAGCCGCCTTGCTCAGCGGATAGGCACGCCCGGCAGGGGGCTGCGGGGTGTCTTCCTCACGAGCAGGCCGGCCGCGCCCAGGCCCATATACCAGGTTGGTGCTGGCGAAGACAAAGCGGGAAACGCCGGCCTGTACGGCTGCCTGGGCCAGGGCGAGCGTGCCGCTCTCATTGACAGCCAGGGCTTCTTGATCGGTGGCGCCGCGAAAGAAGGCGGCCAGGTGAACGACTACATCTATGCCGCTGACAGCTTGCGCCAAGGTGTCCGACTGAAGCAGATCACCGACCATCACCTCGGCCCCACGCTGACGGAGGAACTCTGCTCGCTCCGCCTGGCGCACAAGGATGCGGACAACCTCTCCGCGTTGCAGTAGACGTGGCACAAAACGGCTGCCGATGCGCCCGGTGGCGCCTGTAACGAGTATCCGCACGGGGTGAGCAGGGAGCGACCCAGTTATGGGCATGCCTCCTTGTTGAACGTTGTGTGTCATTTCATCCTCTCTTTTTCAACAATGCCGCGCCTCCCAACGGTCGACTATGTCGATGCCACGCGGACAGTAGTGCTCGGAAGCGTCACGGCCTTGCAACCTGGCTAACAGGTGGGCATAGCTGCGCATCTCGCAGCCGGGCGTAGCCAGTAGGGCTGATAAGATCAGGGCGACGCCCAGAGGAAGAGCACTCACCAGGAACCAGACGTAGAACAGGATGCCAAGTGGCGGCGCCACAAGCGCCCGTAAAGAATGAAGTCCAGGGCGATGGCCAAAACAGCCAGCACAGCGATCGCGAGCTGGGCCTGGCGGCCCCAAGATACGCCCAGACCTAAGTTGATCTGGTGGCGCAT
>JAHELX010000063.1 GCA_024643945.1 Anaerolineales bacterium | reverse complement strand
GAAACCCCATCAGCGGAGGCAAGACCAGCGTCACCACGAAGCGGATGAGGGTCAGGTGTGATCCCAGCAGCGCGAACTCCATCGGTAAGCGGGTCATTGACCACAGGTTCTTGGCAGTGACAAAAGCTACCAATACCCCCAAGCCAGCTCCGGCCTGCAAAAGCGCCGCCGCGATGGGGTAGTAGACATAGGGACCGCCGGGCATTAACGCCCCGCCCAGGCAGGCCAGGAGGATGCCCCACCAGCCCGACCCTGCTCCTAGCCAGCGGGTGACCATCTCCCGCGTCACCAGGGCCTGAATCAGCCCAGCAACAAGGAAGGCAGCCACCAGCAGAGGCACTACGCCGAGCAACGCCTTACCCCCCTCCAGCAGCCCGTTCAGAACTAATCTCGCCCCTCCCAGCCACCAGGCCACCCCGGCCAGCGCCAAAGCTACCCCCATCAATGCCAACGTCGTCCGATCTTTCATCCCATACGCCACCTATGCTTATGTTATGCCTCTAACCGCCCGTAGTCAACTTTTAGCCTTTGGCGAAGCTACTGATAATTGGCCACTGACAGACTCGGGGACAATCCGATCCTCGCGCTCGCCTTGGGCCACCAACTCCCGGGTGGTACCGCGGGGCGTCAGGAACACGACGCCCAGGCCGATCAGCGTCGCGACCAGGGCAATCAGAAAGGCGGGATACAGAGCCCCCGCCAGCAGCTCCTGGAAGGTATCGGCTACCGAAGGCGGCAACTGTATCGTGCTGGAACGGTCGAGCAGCGCCTGGGGATTGACCCCGACGCCACTAGGAAGCGACGCCAGCCCCGTGCTTAGCCGCGCCGACATCACGGCCCCCATCAGGCTGACACCCAAAGTCCCGCCGATCTGGCGGATGAATTGCAAGCTCGAAGTAGCTACGCCCAGTCGGCGGCGGGACACACGGTTCTGAACGGCAACCAGGTAAGCGGTAATGGTCATCCCCATGCCCAGTCCCATAAACAGCATGGCCACCAGTGCCAGACTCTGCGGGCTGTCTGGCCCCAGCCGTGCCAGCGGAAAGGCGCCAACAACCATGGAACTCATCCCCAACAACGAGATGCGTCGAGGGCCGATGCGCAGCAAGAGGTGACCGCTCAAGATACTACCGCCCACCCAGCCCAGGGTCATGGGCATTAACGTCGCGCCAGCCTGAGTGGCGCTGGTGCCCAGTACTCCCTGCACAAACAGGGGGATATAGGCCACACTGCCGAAGAGGGCCAGCCCCGCCACGAAGCCCTGCCCGCTGGCAACAGCGAACAGTCGGTCGCCGAAGAGATTCAACGGGATGAGAGGCTCGACCGTGTTACGTTCCACCACCAGGAAAGCGATGAGGCAGCCTATTGAAAGGCCCACAAGGCCCAACGTGCGCACGTCGCTCCAGCCATAGCTGCCCCCCTGAAGCAAGGCGTACAGCAGGCCCAACACGCCAGCCGTCAGCAAAGCCGCCCCCAGGTAATCCACTCGCCGGTCACCCCGCTCCTCGACGGGCTCCTCCAGAGCCAGGCCGACCAGGGTTACCGCTATCAGCCCGAAGGGTATGTTCAGGTAAAACACCCAACGCCAGGATACATTGTCCACTAAGAAACCACCGATGAGGGGCCCTACCACACTCGAGATGCCCCATACGCCGGAGAAGAGACCCTGCATGCGCGCCCGTTGTTCCAGGGTGTAGATATCGCCGATAATGGTGAAGGTTATGGGCATCAGCGCCCCAGCCCCCAGGCCTTGGATGGCACGGAAAACGATGAGTTGACCCATGTTATGCGCCTGGCCACTAAGAGCCGAACCGGTCAGAAAGAGAAGGACTCCCAGCCAATAGATCGGCTTGCGGCCGTAAATATCCGAGAGGCGGCCGAAGATAGGGATGGTGGTCGTGGACGTCAGCATGTAGATTGAGAACACCCAACTATAGACCTCCAGACCGCCCAACTGAGCAATGATGGTCGGCATGGCCGTGCTGACCACGGTGCCCTCCAGCGAGGCCAGGAAGAGGCCCATCATCAGGGCAAAAGTGACAATAGCAAGGCGGCGTCGCGTCATCTACTCTCCACCATCGGTTGATCCAGACTGTTTCATGTTAACCCTCATAGTTCACCTCAGCGCTCTCCGGCTGTGGGAATAGGCTGCGTATCTCCTCCTCTGATTGCCAGCGCTCGACCCAGACGAGCATGGCATTCAGAACAGGCGCGAGGTCACGCCCCTTCTCGGTCAGTTCGTATTCCACATGTCGTGGCGCATCGGAGATTTCACAACGGTGGACGAGGCCCTTCTGCTCGAGAGACTTAAGGCGCTCGGAAAGCGTGGCCGGGTTGACACCCCCGACAGCTTTCTGCAATTCACAAAAGCGCCAGCGTTTTTGCAGATGGTAAATGAGTTCAATCGTCCATTTTCGCCCAAGAATACGGGCAATGCCGTTAATGGGACAATCAGAGTTCGCCATGCTAGTGCCCCATCAAAGTGATTTTGATAAGTTAGATTCGGCCTCATGGGCGTAATCTGTGTCATATCATAATCCCTGGGACGGGGTACTAGCCCCCTGGCCCACGAGAAGACGCATGGTACGCCCAAAAAAGGCGGCTGTCAACAACTCAACCAACAATCTTGAAGTCAGATCGAGCTTTAGCTGGAGACAGGGCAGCCGGGTTTGCTATGCTGGTTTCTACTATAAAAAATAAAGTATTGCGGCAGAATATAACACATGAGCAGAGTGCTGTCAATTTAAGGCCTTTGTGGCTTGACAATCTTTGTTGTTTCTGGTACAATGCCATTGTAATCACATTCACAAGCTTCTGTGAGCGTTCCCCTTTGCAGTTGGTCTGGCCGGGTATTCCCACTCCAGTTTTCATTCCAGAGCAGAAGACATAGCTGTCCGTCGTAGCTTCATCGGGTACATCGCACTCTGCTCACCCGACCCAGTCACTGTTTGAGTCAGGTCATCATTCTAGCTTCAACATTGATGAGATAGCATCACAGTCCAATCCTTGCTCATCGACCTGACTCACCAAAAACAAGGCCCGGAGGATTTTCTCCGGGCTTTTCTTCTGCGTCTAGCTTTCTGCACGCGGTGCGTATTCTCAGGCTAATAGAATGGCCTCAAAAGGGCACTCAACCGGGCATACCATACAGCCGTGACAGCGATGGACGTCTACAAAGGGGGGCTCATCCCGGTCAATGCGAACAATGGCTTTGACCTTGCACACCTGCTGCGCCAAACAACGCCGGCACGCATGGCAACGGTCGTCGTCAATGTAGAGTGAGGCTTTGCTGACAGGCACACCTAACATAGAACGCGTTCCTTCCTATTTCATAGATGCGCCTCAGCGTGAAAAGTTACAGCATCAATTGGAGCGCGGCAATACATCCGTTTTGTGCCACTCGCCCACCGGCGCGTAGACAATGCCCTTCTCATAAACCTGGGCACGATAGGTCTTGCCTTCGTATTCCACATCGTATTCGCGGGTCAGCCGTTCCCCCAGACCCTTCTCTTTAGCCAGTTTGTAGAACATCGCATCGGGATTTAAAGGAATGATCAACGATTGTCCAACCAAACGGATGGTCTCTTCCAGTGACAGTGAGGAACCGCCGCCACCGTGCCCAATGGGAGTATCACCTTCGGCAGGGATGTTCGCCTGCTGGAAGACGACATAGAAGGAGTGATGGAATAGGGTATTTCCCACTTCTTCATCGGGGTGGCCGGTGCTGAGCCCTGTGACCTGCTCGCTGGTCAGCGGGCCGTCGTCAGGCCAGGCAACGGCAACGGTGGCCTTATCGGCCTTCCACAAGGGAAAATTGGTGCCAGCTTCGGTGACCGGTTTGTCCACAACAGCAAAGACGGGAGCCGTATTTTCCTGGAACAAGACCAGGCGTGCCCTATCGATCCGCTTGCCCTCTTCGTCGAGAACATCGGCATAGATGTGATGATTGCCCATATTCTCGGCACCGGTCAGGTGATGCACGCCGACGACGCGCCAATATTGCGTGGCATCCTCTGGCACTTCGATGTCGCGCAGGAAATTGATGCCAACTTTGTATTTGACTGCTGCGTCGTTGTAGACCGGCTCCTTCTCTCTTACCTTCTCCAAAAACTGTTCGTTATAGCCTTCAATATTGAGTCCCATTGCATGCCTCCTCACTCCCGTGGGTTGTGCTGATCTGGCACAGGGTTGTCTATGTCATCCTTCGCTCCAGCGATCCCACCTGTGGGTCCTGTTTGGGGATAGGCCTCCTTTCCCGGGGGACGATCCATAAGCGGGGAGATAACTATCTCTCCGAACAAAGCATCCTGCCGCACTTCTATCACGTACTGCTTGATGAGTTCGAGGACTGCCAGGAAGGTAACAATGACCCCCACCCGGGTGGTCACCTGGCGTAGCAGACGCTGAAAACTGATCTGCCTATGACGACTTAGCTCGTCACGGATGAGTGTCATCTGCTCGCCGATCGTCACGGTTACGGGTGACACAACCTCGCCTACAGCCGGATCGGCAGGTCGCACTGACAACGCCTGACGCACAGCAGCAACCAAATCGTCCAGGGTCACTTCACCCAAGGACAGCCTGGGCTCAAGCTTGGGCGGCGGCGCCAGACGAATGAAACTTCTCAGGCCATCTGCCTCTTGTTGGCGAAGTGCTTGTGCCACCGTTTTAAATTGCTTGTAAGCTCGCAACTGGCGTGCCAATTGGTCACCGATGTCTTCCTCTTCCTCGTCTATCAAGCTGGGGGGTGGCTTGGGCAATAACGCCTGCGATTTGATGAAAAGTAGCTTGGCTGCCACCACCAGAAAATCGGTCAGGAACTCAACTTCGACTTCTTTCAGGACAGCGAGATAAGCCAGATATTGGTCGGTGACCTGGGCCAACGCCACTTTGGTAATATCCAGCTCCTCTCGCTCGATCAGATGCAAAAGGAGGCCGAGCGGTCCCTCAAACATCGGAAGATGAACCTGGTAGTGCTGCGTATCGTGGTTCTCGTCCTGTTTTGTGGAATCAGAAAACTGGGAAGTGGCCGTCATAGATTTGCCAACTTACTCAAAAACTCAGAAATCGTTTGCCTTCCTTTGCCATTTGATCAAGCAAGCGTTTGGTTTCAGCAAAAGTGTCGCCAGCCACGCGATCAACCTTACAGCCGGCAGCACGCAATAGCGCCTCGGCCTCAGGCAACACCCCCAGCGGTCCACCGACGATAGTAACATATTCCGCCTGCATCGCATCGTCTACCGAGAAGCCAACAGTGACACGGAAGCGACCTATGTAATTCTGCGCACCCAACAAGTCTTCTTTGGCCCAATCATCGGGCGTTTGCCAGAAGAGCACATAGTGTCCAAGTGGTTTACCGGCAGGAGTAGTGGCCACCGGGCCGGCACCGGCCAATGCATCTTGCACCTGGCGCCGAAGTCGCTCACCCCACTTGGCGCCGGCATCCCACTGATCGCCAGGGCAAGCAGTGGCCACGTAATCTTTATGAGAATGAATAGCTTCGATGGGCAAATTGAGTTTCTGCAACAGCCAGGCAGTGAGCTGACTTGTGGCCAACAATTGGGCTTCGGTCGGTGGTTGCTGGGTGAAATTGCCAGCCAGGCAGATGCCGACACTGGTGGGATTGGCATCGCCAGCGTGGTAGGCAATCACCTCCAACGGTTGTGTTTGTTCAATGCGACCGTCGTCGTAGACGAAGTAATGAAAGCCGACGCCTGGCCATCCTTGCTTTTCAACCTGGTATTTGGCGATGCGGTCAGCCCCCACACTAGCGGGTACAGCACTATGATGTAGCACAATGCTGCTGACTTTAGAGACAGGGCGCGTTTGGTAGCGCTGGGTGGGATGTTTAGCCAGTGCATCTATCACAGCCGTGATGGCTGGCTGGGCCACAACGCCCATCGCCTGGCCGGCTGCAGCCCGAGCGGCTGCCAATTGCTGCTCCAGTTCCGCAACGCGGGCTTGCAAAGTGGCCACCTGACCGTCGGCCCGGGGAGCTGCCAGTTGCTGCTCCAGTTCTTGAACCCGTCGGCGCAAGTCCACCACTTGAGTCCCTGCCAGGCGGAGCCGGATCTGGCCCGGTTGAAACTCTTCCATAACAATCCGTTGGAAATACTGCACCTGGAGACCATCTTCGCTGACGGGAGACGAGATCGGATAGCCACAAATGTCTAACCCGCATTTGTCGAAGAAATCCAAAAATGGCCCGCTGACGGTTTGCTGCGTCGGCTCGAAGAACCGCTCGCGCACCAGCGGCCTGATGACGGCTGGTTTGAGAGGTGGCCGGGGCATATCGCGAATGGCCGCCACGACCGGTTTAACTTCGCCGCTCACCTTGCGCCACGCAAAGGAGTCCCAGGTCGAGTCAGGTGAAGACATGATAAAGGGAGAAGCGGAGTTCAGATAAGGGTACTTGAAAAGTTCCTGGAAGTATTCTACGAATTGCCGGGCGACCTCTGCGTCGGTGATGGGCAACCCGCTTTGGGCATTGGAATTACCCACTTCCAGCAAATCGATGACCTTGCCAGGGAATTTGTCGTGGTAATATTTGAAGCGCAACCCCCAAAAGTCGGCCAGATGATTGCGGGGTTCCTGAGGTGTCGTCTGCCAGTAGCAATGCACACCCAGAAAGTCTGACATCTCGACCGCAGGCCGGCAAATTTCAACCCATTCCAGATCGCGATGGGGGATGGCCAACCCAGGAAAGCCAAGGAGCGCCCAGGGACACCGCTGCTTGAGCAATTTGAAAACCTGCTGATACCACTGGTTAAAGTCGCGCGCATCGGCGTCATCTTGTCCCCAACCTTCGTAGCGCTTCAGATGGTTCGGTTCATTGTGAATCTCAAATTTAGTGGCAAAGGAACGCAGTCCCTGCATAATAGGCACCATACGCTCCACGAATTGTTCGGGAGTGGGGTGATGGCCGACTCCCATACGGTCATCCCAGAGACGGACGATGAATTCGATATCTGGATTCTCGCTCTTCAGGCGGTTAAAGGCATCAGGATGGGTTTGGCTCATCATCTTCAAGGTCTCGATACGAGCCTCCCGAACGATTTGATAGTCCACCTCTTCAAAAGACTCATAGTTGCGGCCATGAAGGCTTACTCGACAAGTTCGAACGGCCATCTTCTTTGTCTCCTATGATTGAAAAAAGGACGTACAGCCTTATCTGAAGAAGTTGGCAGGCGATGAGGAGGGGTATCCGATGAGCAATAACCAGCACAGGTACGAGATAGCTTGACGCCAACTTTACCTGCTATTGAATTCTACGTCAATTTGCTATTGTATGCAAGCGCGAATAAGTGGTATAATAAATGAGTCGTTTGTTATATGGAGGTTTTTACCGTGAGTGAAGAGGTGCTCATAGACCCATGCCCAATTTGCGGTCAGTCGCCTCTGCGGGGCGACGGTCGTCAATACACATGTTCGTCTTGTGAGACAAAGGTGGAGCAAAGTCGATGGTTAGGCGTGTGGCCCCGTAACCGATTCTTCTTTCGGGCCATCGGCGCCAGTTATCGCAATGCTGAGCCTGACCTGATCGGCCGTCCGCTTACCCAAGCCGAACTGGCAGAGCTGACCGGGACATGCTATTCCGACGCTGATCTGGCAGCGATAGCCGCCGGCAACCTTTCACGCATTCGCCCACCGAGCAGCACTGTTGCCCAGGTTTTGTTCCCCCAGAGTCTCGAAACTTGCCACCTGTTGGTGAATGGCCTGCTGCGAGCGCAAGGGCCAGCGATCCCAGATGGCGTGGACAGAGTACGCGGACCGGTTGACCAACGTGTTTTGAGAACACTCGATCAGGGGAACCTCTTCATCAGCGACCAACGCCTCATCTTCCCCAGCGACAGGCACACTACCATTCGCGTCGATCGCAAGCTAACCGGCATCCGCACTTTTACCAACGCCTTCGCCGTGCAGCGCAAAGGTGAGGAAAAAGCTACCTACTTCCTGGGATGTAAGTCTCGAGAGGCAGCATTGATCTTGGCCTATTTGCAGGGCCGACTGGATCATCTACGATAGAGACCTGTGATAGTTCGAGACCTCACCTTGTCAATGAGTTGCGGGATTGCGCCACTGCTTCATCGCCTGAACGATCTGCTCAGCGCATAATCCAAAAGGTGGCACGTCGCTCATCCAGACGGCGAAGGCCAGCATCCCAGGCCATTCTTGCCGCGGCCTCGTATTCGCGGCGAGTGATGCGCCGATTGAGTTCGGGGAAGTAATGCGCTTTGTAAGCAGGGCGATATTGGTCCATCAAGTTCAAGTAGGTATTGGGGGAAATCTCAGTGGCGAGGAACTGAACAATGTCGGCTGTGCCGGCCAGGTTTTCGGGTAGCACCAGGTGACGCACCAGCAATCCACGCACGGCAAGGCCCGCATCGTTGATCTGCAGGTCGCCCACCTGGCGATGCATCTCGCGCACAGCAATCTGATTCACCTGGGGATAATTTGAAACTTTGGAATAGCGACGGGCGATTTCGGCATTGGCGTATTTCATATCAGGCATGTAGATGTCAATCACCCCGTCTAACAGTCGGAGCATCGCCATGGAATCGTAGCCACCTGTGTTGTAGACCAAGGGCAAACGCAACCCAGCCTCGGCCGCAATGAGGACAGCCGCCATTATTTGGGGAACCACGTGGCTGGGTGACACGAAGTTGATGTTATGACACCCTCGGACCTGCAGCTCAAGCATAATCGAGGCCAATTCTTCCGGTTCGACCTCGTAACCAGCCTCAGCTTGACTGATGTCAGAATTCTGGCAAAACTGACACTTCAGATTACATCGGGTGAAGAAAATGGTACCAGAACCACGCCAGCCGCGTAAAGGGTCCTCTTCGCCCAGGTGCGGGCCATAGCTACTCACTTTGGCCCGCTCGCCGGTGCGGCATACGCCCACCTGCCCGGCACGACGGTCAACTTTACAGTTCCGAGCGCACACGTCGCAGATAGAGAGATGCTCATAGGCTCTGGGGATGCGCTCCTGAAACTCACCGCTGCGCAGGAGCTGCAAATAGGCTGGCTCAAATGTCTTTTCGTTTCGCCGCAGAGATTTCATGGCTATTCCCTTCGCGCTCAATTGTAGCAGGATTTGCCCTGATTTTCAAGAAGGAATACAGTCAAACATTGCACTCATAGTTAGTCTATGTTATACTAGTGCCGACGTTGTTGCTCGCTCTTCCGACTGTTTAGGCCGGCGAAGAGAACTCCCCCCAAAAAACTGCATGAGGAGTTGATAACTATGGCCAAGCGCATCCTCATGATTGAAGACGACAGGGAGATGGTCACCCTGGGCAGGCTCATCCTGGAACGTGAGGGATACGAGGTCTTAGCCGCCTATGGCGGTGCTGAGGGCCTGGATTTGCTGCGCCGGGAAAACGGCAATGTAGATTTGCTTCTCCTTGACATCATGATGATCGGTATGGATGGCTGGCAGGTATTGACAGAGGTGAAAACTGACGAGAAGTTGCGTCATATCCCGGTGATTATGCTCACTGCCCGTCACTATCTCGAAGATGAAAACGAAACGGCTACTTACGCGGATAAATTCGAACATTACGTAGTCAAGCCCTTCGTGGTACGTGACCTCTTGGCGAAAATCGCTGAGGTTTTAGACCGGGCTGGAAAAAGTAACGCCAAATGATATGGTTTCACCTGTGAGCAACAAGCGCATGCCCCAGCCGGCCCCAGCCGGCCCAGAGACGAGTAAGTTCGAGCCCATCGGCCCGCGCTCCATCGAAGAGACGGGACTTAGCATGGGCTTTCTGGCCGACTTGGTGCTTAAGACCTTCTACTTTGAGGGTTATATCTCAGGCTACGAAGTTGCCGAGGCCATTAAGCTCCCGTTTAAGAATGTCACCGACCGTATCCTGGAGTTTCTGAAACGTGAGCGGTTCATCGAGGTGAAGGGGAGCAGCGGCGGCGCTTACGCTGAAGCCGCTTATGAATACGTCATCACCAGCAAAGGTAGCGAGCGTGCCCGCGAGGTCATGGAGCGAAGCCGATATGCCGGACCAACACCGGTCAACCTGCAAAGCTATAAATCTGCGATCCGCAAGCAAGCCCTGCAAACCGTGGCGATCACACCCGAGCAGGTGCAACAAGCCCTGTCGCACCTTGTCCTGAGTGAGAAAGTCCTGAATCAGGTCGGCCCCGCCGTCAACTCGAGCCGTTCTATTTTCCTGTTTGGACACCCAGGCAATGGCAAAACAACCATTGCCGAAGCCGTCGGTTTTATGATCTTGCAGGGTGAGATGTACATCCCCTATGCCGTGGAAGTGAATGGGCAGGTCATCAAGGTCTTCGATCCTGTCAGCCACAAGGTGATCCCCAACGAATCAGCAAACCAATATGGCATGTTGGGAGATAGTCAACGATTGGATCGCCGTTGGATCCGCATTCGCCGACCGGTCATTGTAGCTGGTGGTGAACTCACTCTGGAGAGTTTGGACCTGAACTGGGATGATGCCAGGAAATATTACGAAGCCCCCTTGCAAATGAGGGCCAATGGCGGGATGTTCCTCATTGATGATTTCGGGCGACAACAGATTCGCCCACGCGACCTGCTGAACCGATGGATCGTCCCTTTGGAGAAGCGCTTCGACTACCTGATGCTCCAAACCGGTAATGCCATTGAAATTCCATTTGATATGCTCATCATCTTTGCGACGAACCTGGAGCCTCGCGACCTGGTAGACGAAGCATTTCTGCGGCGCATCCGGCACAAGATCGAGATCCAAGATCCTACTTTTGACGAATACCGCGAGATTTTTCAGCGTTTCGCCCGCTCTCAGAACATCCCCTACGACGAACAAGCCTTGGCCTATCTCTTGCAAGAGTATTATGTCAAACCTAGCCGACAGCTTCGGTCGTGTCATCCTCGTGATATTCTGGATCATATAGTCGACATTGCCCGCTTCCGAGGAATACCCCCTCGGATAACCAAAGAACTCATCGATCAAGCCAGTTCAGGCTATTTTGTTGACCTCTGACGTCTGCGCCTTTCAAACAGAAGAGGACCATTTAGCCTTTCCCGAGCTTTAAACGTCTGCCAATGACAAAGGCGGGCTTTTGGGTTAGTGGTTCGTCCGCAGCAAAATCAGTGGCAACCTGGTGAGGGCTAACACGACCGGGAAATGTCCGATGCAGATCAAAGCCAATTTCTGGATCGAAAAAGATGGAGAGGTGGTCTTAAGCCGTTGGCGCGTCGCCCTGTTGCAAGCCATTGACGAGACCGGCTCCATCAGTGCGGCTTCCGAACGGCTGGGGATTCCCTATCGCCGGGCGTGGGACCGAGTCCACGAGTGTGAGGAACGATTGGGCGTGAAGCTAATTGACACCCAAACCGGAGGGACCGGCGGGGGAGGCGCACGGCTAACCCAAGAGGGCGCCGACTACGTCAGGCGATTTCAACGGTTTAGTAAAGGGTTAGACGAACTGATTAAAACTCGTTTCCACGAAGCGTTTGAAGGGATCAACGTGGAGTAAAATTCACTGGAGGTTGATTTGCCCGAGTCCCCTTACCCCATGATCTCGGTTGAAGAAGCAATAGATATCGTTCTGCGAGAGGTACGTCCCTTGACGCCGGTTCGCGTGCCTTTCACCGACGCATTGGGCTTGGTGCTGGCTGAAGACGTGCACGCCGCTGAGCCAATGCCTCCATTCAGAGCCGCCGCGGTAGATGGCTACGCTGTCATCGCTGCCGACCCATCACCGATCCGGCGTTTGGTCGGCGAACAATCGGCCGGTTATGTAGGCAATGTCCAAGTGACACCCGGCACAGCGGTGCGGGTGACTACAGGAGCCCCCATCCCGTCAGGTGCCGACGCTATGGTGATGGTTGAATTCACTGAAGAAAAAGACGGCCAGGTCGAAATTAAGACAACGGTAGAAGCAGGCAGTAATATTCGGCCGATAGGTCAGGACCTGGCGCAGGAGCAGCTCGTGCTGGCACAGGGCACCTTCCTGGGAGCACCAGAGATCGGTCTCTTAGCAATGATCGGCAAGACAGAAGTGTTGGCCTATCCAGTCCCTCGCGTAGGCGTTATGTCAACTGGCGACGAACTGGTAGAGCCAGACGCCCCTCTCAAGCCAGGCCAAATACGCGATGCCAACCGCTTTAGCCTGATGAGCGCGGTGCGCGAGGCGGGTGGTACACCTGTCGACTTGGGAAAGGTTACAGACGAAGCTGGAACTTTGCAAGAGACTGTTGAACGCGGGCTGCACCAGGCCGATGTTCTATTAACCTCTGGCGGCGTAAGTATGGGCCAACTGGACCTGGTAAAGCCCTATCTTGCTAAGCGAGGGACAATCCACTTTGGTCGGGTTCGCGCCAAACCCGGCAAGCCAGTCACTTTTGCTACGCTGAAAGGCGTGCCTGTCTTTGCCATGCCTGGTTTTCCAGTGAGCGCACTGGTTAGCTTTGAGATCTACGTGCGCCCGGCATTGCTCAAGATGGCCGGACACACCCATCTGCATCGCCCACGCCGACGGGTCACATTGACCCATGCCGTATCCCACACTCCCGGCCGCACCGAATTTCAGCGAGCCATCGTCACCCGCAACGCCGACGGCCACTATACAACCGTAACCACAGGGTACCAAGGCTCAGGGCGGCTACTTTCGATGCACGGCGCTAATGCCTTACTGATTTTGTCTTATCAGCAAGGCGATTTCCTGACTGGCACCGAAGTCGAAGCGATCATTACCGGCCCCTTGCAGGAAGAGCATCAACTATCCAATGAGAAATGACAAAATGATGAACCGCAACCATAAGTTATGTCAGTTTAATATTTGAGAATTGCGATGCGTGGCCTCTACTTCATCGAACAAAGCCTGGCCAGGTCACAAGCTGAGGATCTCTACCAGGCCCTCCAAAAGTCTCTAGCTCCCGTCGGTCTTCAACTGTATGAGGCGAAAGCTGGCATCGATACGTGTACGTCAGTGATGGATGCCTGTCAAAAAATCTATCTCTCTACCTTTGGCATCTTTGACCTGTCGGTGCCCAACCTGGATACCTACCTGGAAATCGGCATCAGCCTGGGACTGAACAAGCCGGCGTTGATCATCGCCGGACAAGGTATGACCTCAGCCATCCCCACGATCCTCGAACGAGCCAACACCTGGTTCTACACACCTCCGCTCATACCCAACAAGGACCTTCAGCGAGCGGTCTTGCGCCCTCTCGATAAATGGGCACATATCGAAAATGGGAACATCGAAACCCAAAAAGATGGCGGCCAGGTTTACTGTGCCTTTTGCGGCCGATGGTGCAAAGGGTGGCGCCGACAAACCCACGGCAAAGGTTTCCTTCTGCTGGATGGCACCCATCCCCAATGGAGCGTTCTACGTAAGAGCATCCAAAGCGGTGTGAGTCCCACCGGCCTCACACCTATCTACCTGAGCCAGCTCAAAGGTCGGGTCATGCCCTTACTGTGTGAGATGCGTTTGGCCGTACTCGCCTCAGAATTCATCTTGATCGACGCCAGCGGCCCGTGCGACCCAGAGCAATACATTGCACTAGGGATGGCCATCAGTATGCGCCGTCCCTGGCTCTTGGCCACGTCGCGGCCGGAGAACCTACCTTCTCTTCTCAAGCAGGCCAGTCGTCTGGAATATGCCAGTAACCGGGATTTGCAGCAGAACTTGGGGCAGTACATCCTGAAATCGCTTTACCCCGCCAGGTTTGCTGCCACTCACGGGGCAACGGCCAAGCTGGAGCTTCCCTTCTGGTTACAATTGGAAGACTGGATTGCACGCTTCCAGGTCCGTACCTCCAAGGCTATGGAGGGTGCCCTCCAATTGTTGCTCGTTGAAGAAGGTCAGCTTAAGCAGCGATGCCGGATGACGCCTGATATGACCATCACCGGCGGACGTGATCCGGAATGTGATTTGGTGATTGAGTCGCAAAGCGCATCCCGCTTTCACGCCGATTTCATCTTCAGCGGCCAGGAACTATTTGTCGTCGACCGTCAGAGCACCAATGGTACCTTCGTCAATGGCAACAGAGTGCCTGCAAACCAACAAATCTCCCTGGAAATCGGCGACCGGGTCAGGATTGGGCCAGCCGAAGTGGTTATCTGGGACGAAGATGAGTTGCCCCAGGAGGTCAAACAATATCTGCCAGAATCGGGGCGGATTACCCCGCAAACGATATTTGTCAATCTGGTTGATGGGCTGGTATTGGCCAATGGCAAAGTGCCTGTCGCCCGCCTCTCTTTTTCGGAAATTAATCTCCTGAAGTTTATGCGCGAAAAGGGTGACGGCACAGCAACTTCTAACGAGATTGCAGAAATCGTCTACGGTACCGGTAAAGTCAGTCGTATGATCGTCGCCTCATTTATTGACGGCCTACGGGCTAAGATTGAGCCTAGCCCGTCGAATCCTCGCTTCCTGGTAGCAGTACCCGGCATCGGCTACCGACTGCGTACTCGGGGCGGGCAGCTTGTCTTGAGGCTCCCCTAGCACGGGATACTTGCTGAGCTGGGGCCCTTGGGATTTGAAGTTACTCATCCAGCAGAGCACGCTTCCAGGAACGCCCCACTCTCCTGGGAGTAAGGAGAAAAGCAATGGATGACTCGCAGAACAATTTAAGCAGAGAAGAAAAAATCAACCTGCTGAAGGATCTCATTGAGAATGAGGATGCATTCAGCGAAAATCAGTCGATTTACGAGGCTTACCTCTCTGACCCCGATCCTGAGGTGCGCAGTCTGGCCGTCGAGGGCGTGTGGGATTATCCCGACCCAGCTTTGATTGCCCCCCTGATGGACATGGCGGAACACGACACAGACCAACAGGTACGCAATGGAGCTATTAGGGCCCTGGGCCGATACGTGTACGAGGGGGAAATGGCCGACTACGACTCTGACTGGGGCTTGCTGGAAGACATCATGCGCGAAGATGAGTTGCCCGAGGCAGATTATCGGCGTGTCGTGGCCTTTTTACTCGAAATCGCTCGCAATCCATCTGCCCCCTTGGACGCACAGCGCTTTGCCGTCGAATCTTTGGGATTCTCCTCCGATCCAGAGATAGCCGACCTGCTGGAGCAAACTTACCACAGCCCACACGTAGACATGAAGGTCAGTACCTTGTTTGCGATGGGACGCTCAGGACTGACACGTTGGAACTCTTACATCCTGACCGAACTGGACAGCCCAGAACCCAGGCTAAAATTCGAAGCAGTGCGTGCTGCCGGGGAACTGTTTGTGGACGAAGCGACTCCTGAGCTACTACATCTGGCCCGCACTGCCTCCGACGAAAACCTGCGTCACGAGGCGATTTGGGCATTGGGGCATATGACATCCCTGGAGGCATGGCAACTCCTGGATGACATTGCCGATGACCCTATGGAAGACGAAGAAACGCGCCAGGTCGCCGAAGCTGCACTGGACGAGTTTTATATGTTCCAGGAAATGGCTGAGGGTGAGTTCGAGGAAGAAGATGATGAATTCACCGACGAGGAGGATGACGGCGGAGATGGTCGCATCCCCCAATGGTGATCCTGACAGTCCCTCTCTTAATCCTGAACTGAGATTTAGGAAGAGTCTGAGACGCACTCATAGCGTAGCCATCAACCGACCGCTTTTAGCAATGTCAGTGCACGCAAGGTAACCCACTTATTTGGCTTCCCCACCTGGCCAAAGCTGGCCCACATCTTGCCAGGCACCTGTTCCAACGACCAACGGCCAGCATGGTCTTGCTTCGCCAGCAACCACTCGGTGCCAGCCTGGACATGCGGGTGACTCCCTCTCCCGGCCTTCGCCAGCACAGTCATAGTCTCCAGCACATCAGCGCGATAAGCCAGCGGAAAGCCCAGCTCGAACCAGCGCTGGCTGACCCGGCTGGGGGTGGGATAGGTCGCCTCCAATAGCGGCCCACTGAGCAAGAGGTCGACTCCCTGCTCGATAGCTGCCTCCACTGGGGCTGACCGTTCCTCAGGCGGCACATCTAGAAGGGCGCGTAAGGCCTTCACATCCCCCCAGGCACATGGCAGACTGCCATTGTAATAGCAGGCAAAGCCCCGACTGACGATAGCCTGCGCTGTCGCCTCACGTGCCTCCACGACACGAGGATCGTTTCCATACCCCAAACGCCTCAGCGCCCACAGCAAATTTCCATTGAGACAGTTAACAGCAGTGCGAGCTCCCCTGCCGGCCACAAAGCGACCATCACGGTCGCTGCGCCTGTCGGTCAGCCGGTAGGTTCCCTCTGAGGTGCGGCGGCTGTGATTCAACACATACTCGCAAGCACGGCGGATGGGCTCAATCGGCGGCGCCCCTAACTGCGCTAAGAAGATGATTTGCCACACGGTCGCGCGGTATTTGGGGCTGTAGCCTACGTCGGGTTTAACCCAATAGCCGGCTGGTTCGCGACCAGAGCCAGCGAATTGAGCGTCAAGAATGGAGCGGGCAGGATCGGCGCCAGGGATGGCAGCGCGAGCAGAGGTCACGTCTGGATCGTCGCACGGGTGGTCGAGCAACTCGGTTAACGCCAGGTAACGCGCCGATGGGTTCTCCGGTTCTAACAGCCAATCTCTAATCTCCAATCTCTAAACCTCCAACAGTGACCTGGCCAGGACAAAAATATCGTCCAGCATAGCAGGGGTCAGTCGGCCAGTTTGTGTGTTTTGGCGGCTGGGGTGATACGAAGCAATTAGATGCTTGAGTCCCGTTGAGGAAGGGTGAAACGCGTAGTGCAGGCCGTGGCCGAATTTCAGCCGCGGAAGCTCGTATCCCAGGTCATGGAACAAGCGAAAGCAACCATCGAAGGCTACTTGACCCAGAGCGACGATGACTCGCACCTGGGACATCAATG
>JAHELX010000563.1:2143-4434 GCA_024643945.1 Anaerolineales bacterium | reverse complement strand
TGGTCTTGCTGGCCATCTGGCTCATCTTGATGGGGCTGCTGCCGCTGCTCAGCATCAGCATCGCGGGTATTGATCTCATATTAGCCATACTTGCTATCGCTGCTGGTGTCCTGATCCTGCTAAGGCCAACTGGAGGGACCAGACGCCTGGGATCGGTAAGACTGAGCGGCAACCTGGGCATGGTCTTGCTGGCCATCTGGCTCATCGTCACAGGCCTGTTGCCATTGCTCAGTCTCAACATCCCCGCCATTGGTACCATCTTGGCTTTGCTGGCTATCGCCGCCGGTGTTTTAATTCTGTTGGGGCGCTAGCGAAATCACTGATCCGTCCATCAAACTGGTTGAGCCACGCCGCGCAATTCGCAGATTGCGCAGGTTGATGGCACATTCGTTCGACGGACGGATCATCGCTTGGGCTCTGTTGACCTATGCGGCGCGAACCTGTTGCCAACCCCATCGAGCAAGTTCGGTCACGAGCACCAAGCCGCCGATGCCGCCACCAATGAGCAGGCTGGTCTGATCGTTCAGTTTGAGAAGCCTTACTCACCATTTGCTCCGGTTTCTGCCTCGACAATTTGCTGAAACACCTCAAAGGGCTGAGCGCCTACCAGTGGGCGACCGTTGACCAAGAAGGCAGGTGTGCCTCTCACGCCCAGCGATTGCACCGTCGCCGATTCAGTGCGGACGAGAGACGTATACTTGCCCGAGTCCAGGCAAGTATTGAAGGCTGTTGTGTCTAATCCCAATTCAGCCGCGAATTGCTTGAGATTGTCTTTGCTGAAGGCTCCCCGGTTCTCGCCCGCCTGCCGCTCGAATAACAAGTCGTGGTAGGCCCAAAAAGCATCCTGATCGGCGGCACACTCACTCGCCTCGGCCGCCCACTGCGACTCTGGTCCCAGGAATGCGAAATGTTGGTAACCGAAGCGGACCAGCCCTGTCTGCACATATTGTTCACTGATCTGGCGCCCCGCGCCAGCGGCGAATCGCCCGCAGTATGGTCACTGAAAGTCGCCGAATTCAATGATGGTGACAGGAGCGTTTGGGTCGCCCTCAAAGTGGCGGGTCTGAGCGACAACGGAGTCCATTAGTGTTGCAGAGGCTGGGTTACTGGCAGGTGGGTTGGCGTCACTGGGCGCGGTGACAGGCGTTGGGGATAGAGGCTTGGGTGTCACCAGCGGACGGCCTGTATAGCCAACCAATATCCCCACCAACAATCCAGCAATGAGAGTCGCCACAGGGTTAATACGGGCTGCGATCGGCTTGGTCGTATTGGGAGCCTGGGTCTCGTGCTCAACCTCATCCTCAGAATAGTCTGCCGCTTGAGATTCCATCCCGATTTATGCCTCCTAATTTCCAGAGTTAACCTACTATGAGATACCTATAACATTCAACATTCTAATGTAGAAACGTGGCTGGTATGAGAGTCCACGGTGCAGTGTCGCAAGCTCCGGCTCCCAGATCCAGGTGGGAGGGCAGTTGGCCGGCGGGCACTAACATCATCCCTAGCACGATCAGGACGAGGGCCAGGCTGGCCAGCACCGAGGGGTGACACCAGGTTCTCCTGCGGCTGCTCTCAGGCTGGATGAGCTGCTGGATGCGGGTTTCGGTTACATTCAGCCCACTCAGCGCCACCAAATCTCCTCGCGGTTGATCGACACCCAATACCAACAGCTTATGCAGTGCGCTGGCCAGAGGCAACATCTCGCCAGCCGCCCGGTCGGCGGAGATTTCCTGCTCGACTTCGTAGCATCCACTCAGGTACCGGACCACCGGCAGGAAAAAGAGCGTCTCACGCAAAGTACGCAAGACCAGCAGGCGCAGTGGATCACGTTGTCGGAGATGATGTGCCTCGTGGCGCAAGACAGCCGCCAATTCTTCCTCATCCAGGTGGGCCAGCAGCCCGGCGCTGACCCACACTCGTGGTTGCCAGTATCCACCACAAAAGGCAAACGGTCGGTCTGAAGCTATGAACACGGTTGGCCCGTCAATCCCCAATTCCTTTGACAGTCGCTTCAGCCGTCGGGGCATAGGGCTTACCAGCGGTGACAGGCGCCGAAGATGTCGACGGGTCCTCCATAGTTGAAGAGACAGGTTGACCGTGCCCCGTATCCAGCCGGCGATCAAGGCTGTCGGAGCGATGAGCACCAAGGCGGCCGGCACATGGCTGCCTAACTCATCCCATCCTGCCCGGCAGAGGTGCAAAACCTGATAGGCCAGCGCCGGCGCGCCCCATAAGCTGGCCAAAGTCGCGCCGATGAGAAAAACCCCGCTAATGGAGACCAGTGTCAGGAA
>JAHELX010000563.1:0-2043 GCA_024643945.1 Anaerolineales bacterium | reverse complement strand
TCCTACCCTATTCGTAAACTCTTACGGAGTATAAGACACTTCGCCCTGCCTGTCAACTCTAGAAACAAGGCATTCCTGGAGCAGGTTGCGCTAATTAGTCGGATTGAATTTTGGTGACCTCAGTAGTTAGTTGACAATTGAGTTATACCCATCTTCACCATCTCAGAAAGTTATGATATAATGTTAGCGGGTTCTGGTACAGCATTAACGGGAGGGAGGGCATATGACTAACCGCCAGGTTCACGAGAAAGAAGAAAAGCAAGAGAAGCAAGAAGAGAAGGAGGAGAAAAGTTGGGACGAGAAGTGGCGGCGTGATCCACTCAGTGCCGCTATATGGGCCGGCATCCTGGTGTGGGCCGGGCTCGTGTTCCTCGCCGACAATTTGGGCCTGTTGGCCCGCATCGAACGCCTGGACGCCTGGGGTCTCATCTTCATCGGCGCGGGGCTGCTCGTGCTTTTGGAGGTGGTGGTCCGTTCGCTTATGCCGGACTACCGGCGGCCGGTGACGGGCACCCTCATTTTTGGCATTATCCTGCTGGGCATCGGGTTGGGGGATCTGATAGGCTGGGGAGTGATCTGGGCGGTGGTCCTGATTATCGTCGGCCTGTCCATATTGGTGCGCGGCTTCCTCGGGCGCCGCTGACCGGGGGCGCAAAACGTAAAGCGTGAAGCGTAGAAAAAGCGGTCCCGAAGGAGACTAAGTCACCTTCTTCTCGCCGCGCGATACGTGTTAAATTTGAACATCATAGCCGACCCAGATTGAAGGTCATCAGCTCGTCCCAGGCATAGCGCAGCGGAGTCCACCACCGGTCGCGACCAATGCAGCGGAAGTAGGGTGGTCGGAGGGCGAGAATCGTGTCACCGATCTTATAGCGGGGCAGGATGGGTGTCGAGACGATCAGGCTGCCCATTTCGTTGCGACGCATCTCGTGCAGCATCTTGATCCCCACCCGGGTTTCGACCTCGAAGAGAAAGAGATCGTAGTTGGGTACCCACGCCCGGCGCTCGTCCCGTTGCTGCCCGAACATGCCTTCGGTGGCACCATAGATTTCGCGGATGGCGACTGGCCCATAGAGGGCTCTGAGCGCTGGCTGGTAGCGCGTGTTGATTCCCGGCACACTGCCCAGTGTCATCACCTGTGTCTGCCACAGGTTCTTAGGGTAGACCCCATACGCCCGGCGCAGGTAGCGGGCGAAGAGCACGGCGGTCGGGGCGACGCCACCCACCAGGGTGACGTTTTGGTCTTTGCATTTCTCGTAGGCCAGCTCGAAGCGCGCCTCCCAATCGCGGGTGGTCTTGCCTCCGCCCAGCGCGTCAATTTCATCCTGCGTTGGCACCGACCGAATCGGCGTCAAGGCCGATACGTATTTGGTGTAAATGCCAGAGCTGTAGCCGTATTCCACCTCTCGCTCACCAACCTGTACCGTCCCCACTACCGATGGGAAATTCAGGTTCAGGTTGACTCCTTCAAACAGATCGTATCGGCCGCTGTAGGCTACGTAGTTCATCATCGCCCTTCCGGCACTGACGCGCATGCGCAGGTCGGTGGGAGTCATAGGGATGAATTTGGACTCGCCCCCGGTCGTGCCCCGCGTGATCGCCCAGCCGACCGGCTCTTCGGCCAGGAGTAAATCGACCTCACCGGCCATCACCCGCTGGACGAGGGGCCTGTAATCCTCGTAGCTAGCGACCGGGAAGGCACGACGATAGTCCTCAATGGTTTCGATCTCAGCCGCGCCGTGTTGCCTTCCGTACTCAGTTTGGGCGTAGTCTTTCAGGAGACGGTGCAGCACCTCTTTCTGGACCTTTGCCGGATCGGCTATGGCATCGTGCCAGGGTTGCAAGAGAGCGTCAAGTGTTGCGTGCGCAGTGCCGCTTGTTTCGCGGTGCGGAGTGCCGCTTGTTTTGCGGTGCGGAGTGCCGCTTGTTTTGCGGTGCGGAGTGCCGCTTGTTTTGCGGTGCGGAGTGCCGCTTGTTTTGCGGTGCGGAGTGCCGCTTGTTTTGCGGTGCGGAGTGCCGCTTGTTTCGCGGTCCGGGTCGCTA
>JAHELX010000062.1 GCA_024643945.1 Anaerolineales bacterium | reverse complement strand
GGCAGGGACGAGGTTGTCACTGGAGGATGGGGTTCAGGTGGAGGTGCTTCACCCGGGTGCAGTCCCGGCCAGCGACCGCTTCAACGATCATTCGGTGGTGCTGCGGGTGACGCTGGGCGAGATCAGCTTCTTGCTGCCGGGGGACATCGAAGCGGGGGTGGAGCGGGGGTTGGTCGCCCACAGCCCTGCGCTGGCGGCGACGGTGCTCAAAGCGCCGCACCATGGGGGCGACACCTCCAGCAGCCAGGCATTTCTGGAGGCGGTGGATCCGCAGGTGGCGGTCATCTCCGTGGGCGCCGACAATCGATTCGGGCATCCGGCGCCGCAGGTGTTGGCCCGCTACGCGGAGCAAGGGGTCCCGGTGCTGCGTACCGATGAGTTAGGGACTATTGAGTTTGTCACTAATGGAAAGCGGTTGTGGGTTGAGACAGCGCGTTAGGTTGGGATTGCCACCGCTAAAATGAACGGCAATTCATATTGTTTGTGTTGCTACCCACGGGTTCAACCACGCGCTGGCACTCGGGACTTTGCGCTCCTGGCCACCAAACTCTATATCCCCCGTCCCGCCCTAACTTGCCGCCGCGCCTCCGCCTCATCGAAAAACTGAACCAGGGGCTGCGGTTGGGCTGCACGCTGACCCTCATCTCCGTCCCGGCCGGCTTTGGCAAAACCACGCTCGTCACAGTATGGCTGACTGGCTTAGACCATCCCCGCACGTGGCTTTCCCTCGATGAAAACGACAATGACCCGGCCCGTTTTTTCACCTATCTGGTAGCAGCGCTCCAGGGGAATGATCCGAGCATCGGCCAGACTGCTCAGGCGATGTTACAGTCCCCTGAGCCTCCCCTGCCAGAAACGTACCCGGCAAGCTTGATTAACGATATGGCTATCACGTCCCACTCATTCCTATTCGTCACGATGCTTTGTCAACGAGTGTTATCCTCAAACTGCCTTGCCGGAGCTGCCAAAAAGACGCATCTTTTCGGTTACAACCCCTGCGGCAGCGGCTCGGCCGGCAGAGAGCACGTCATGCAAAGGATAAGGGCCTGCTGGATCGGTCAGCTCCTGCTTGATTGTGCTCATATAGGCCCAAGCCACATCGGTCCAGACATTTATCTTATCAATGCCCAGTGTGATTAGCCGTCGGATATCCTCGTCCGGTATCCCCGAGCCCCCGTGCAGAACCAGAGGGATATCAAGTTTCTGTCTCAACTGCTTCAATCTCTCGAAATCCAGCCGAGGCTTGGTTATATAGGGACCGTGGACGGTGCCGATAGACACTGCCAAGGCATCCACCCCGGTTTCGGTAACAAAGCGTTCAGCTTCTTCCACCTGGGTCAGAACCGATTGAGTAAACGCCCTAGCTCCAGACTCGTCGCCGCCGCCCACATGCCCTAACTCTGCTTCTACAGACACCCCAGCCGCGTGAGCTATTTCCACTACCTGGCGGGTAAGGGAAATGTTTTCTAACAGAGGGCGGTCGGAGGCATCGAACATCACGGCTGAGCAGCCCAAGCGAATGCCAGCCATCACTTGTTTAAGGTTGGTCGCGTGGTCAAGAAGCAGGGCCACGGGGACATTTACTCTTTCTGCTTCAGCGCGAATCGCGGCCGTCAGGCTGGGCATGTCTTCTTCGTGGATGTGTGATGGTAAGAGCATAACAATAACCGGCGCACGCTCAGCATCAGCGCTCTTCAAAATGGCTCGGGTTATTTCCAAATTGATGGTGTCGAACGCAGCTACCGCCCAGCCTTCTCCCACGCATGTGCCCAGTATTTCCGGTAATCCAACAAACTTCACTTGCTCATTCTCCGGCTTTCCGCACAGCCTCGGGATTGACAACCCAGTCATAGTTTACACCTCTAATGCAGTCGAGCGCTGCTTGAGTGACTAGCCCGACGGACTTGATGAAAGCATCGCGGGTGGTACCCGCCAAGTGCGAAGCTAGGGTGACATTGTCAAGTTTCAAGAAAGGGCTATCGGTGGGCACAGGCTCTTGCCAAAAAACGTCCAGGGCGGCCCCCGCGATCCGCTTTTTTTGCAGTGCCTCAAGTAATGCTCCCTCATCAATCAATCCTGCACGCGCGGTATTGATAAGATAAGCCGTGGGTTTCATCAGGGCCAGTTCCCGCTCACCAATCAGGCCTAATGTCTCGGGGGTAAGCCTGGCGTGCAGGGAGACAACATCGGATCTCTGAAGGAGCGATTCAGGAGATGAAGGTTCACAGTCGGCTTCGATTATTACTTCTTTGGGCACATAGGGATCGTATACGAGCAGACGCGCCTCGAACCCTGCCAGCCGTCGAGCCAGAATACGCCCAACAGCCCCAAACCCAATCAGGCCAATCGTTTTACCACCTAGTTCAAAGCAACTAAGCGGATCGATAATCTCAAACCATTCCCCCTGGCTGATGGCGTAGTGGGCTCTGGCGATATGGCGCATCTCGGCCAACATCAAGCCTATGGTGAATTCAGCAACGGTCGTATCGTTACGGCCAACGATATGGATGACGGGTATATTCCTCTCTGTAGCCGCTTCTACGTCAATATTTTCCCAGCCAGCACGGGCCACACCGATAACTTTCAACTGGCTGCCCGCTTCAACCAGGGAACGGGGCACAGGACAAAAGTGCACGATCAAGATTTGAGCGTCTCTGACCGCCTCATCGGCCCTATCGGCGTAAGCCTCAGCCTCTGGCCCGTGTAACTCGACGTTAAGCCGACGCTGGTCGACTTTTTCTTTACTCTCAATCTCCCATTCCAGAGTCTCTATCTCACACCCGGCCTCGAGTAGTGGATCACAAGCTCCTAACATCAACTCAGTGGGGATAAGATAATCTGCGATCATCACCGCTTTCATAGGAAAAGCTCCGATGTCTGTGTATTCATTGGCATTGGTCTACAATGACTGCCAGGTAGCCAGCAGATCAGCGATGTCTTCGAATATGAAATCTGGGCCAAACGCCTCGGCCCCGGCTCGGTTGCTGGAGCCTGACAACACACAGATGGTAATAAGCCCGGCCCGCTGCCCACCCAGGATGTCGGTATCCAAGCGATCACCGATGGTGGCCGTCGTCTCCAGCCTGGCATCCATCTGAACCATAGCCAGTTGGAACATGGTCGGTTCCGGCTTGCCGATGGCCCTCGGCTTGACGCCGGAGGCCGCCTCCAACGCGGCGATCATCGAGCCGGTGCCCGGTATCAGTCCCTCTTCAGAGGGATAGGTCGGGTCCCGGTTGGTGGCGACGAAGCGAGCCCCGCCCCGGATCAGCAACGTCGCCCGCCTGAGCTTCTCGTAGGTCACATCCCGGTCCATGCTGGCTACCACTACCGCCACATCTTCGTCGACCAGCACAAAGCCTTCTTCCTCCATAGCCTGCCGAAGCGAGGGCATGCCGAAAACGTGGATCCGCGTCCCGCGAGGATATTCCCTGGCTAAGAAACGAGCCGTCGCCTGACCTGACGTCAATACCTCTTCCGGGAAAATCTCTACGCCCATGCCCGCCAGTTTGCCCACAACTTCTTGGGGCGTACGGGTCGAGTTATTGGTCGCCAGAACGAAGGGGATCGGTCGCTGGCGCAGGAAGGTAAAGAACTCGCGCAGACACGGCAGTGGTTTATCGCCTCGATACAGCACGCCGTCCATATCAATGATCAGGTGGGTGATGTCTGCCAGTGTAGTCATGAATTCGTCTCACAAGATGTGCAGTGACTGTCCCACGCCAAGTGGCCAGGGGCTGAACTTTGGTCTGCTTGATATGTGTGGTTCGAGTAGGGTCTTCAGGCCACTTCCCCGAACGGGCGCCTCCCCACCAGCGCCTGGCGTAGTCCCTCTTCCAACTCGAGATACGCCGCGTCCGGCTCAGCCCCCAGTGCATCTAGCAGCTTAGCGAAGAAGCTGCGCGCCGTCGCAGCCAGAGTGATGTCCAGAATCTCGGCGTCTGACAAGCCGTAGGTGCGCAAGACCTCGATATCCTCTGGGGTGATCTCGTGGGCATTCAGGGTCACCTTTTGGGCAAAGGCCATCATAGCCACTTCGGCTGGCTCCAGCCCGGCGTTACGAAAATCCTTGACGATAGCGGTCACCTGCTCGGCGCTGAAGAAGTTCTGACGGAGCACCGCCCCGTGCGCCAGCATTCAGTAGGTACAGTGCAGACTGGCCGCGACGGTGATGGTCACCAGTTCCCATTGGCGCAGCGACATCTTGGAACGGATGGCCTCCTGCAGAGTGCCCCAGGCCTCCATGACCTCGGGGCGCAGACTCAGCAGCTTGGTGTAGTTGGGCACGTAGCCCCGCTTCTTCAGGTTACGCTGGTACATCTCGCGCACTTTGCCGGTCGCTTCTGCTTCAGGGATAGTTTGGATGAAGGCCATATTCAACTTCCTTTTGTGTCATAGCTATGGCTTAGGATGTATTGCAGAAAACCAATTCTAACGTTAACAAATAGGATACTGACCGTACTGTTGTGCAGCACGGCACATAGCCACTATGTTGGCCGGTGGGGTATCTGCTTGAACGTAGTGAGAAGGAGCTAGAATGTAACCACCACCGGGGGCAAACGCTCTGATCCGCAGGCGCACCTCTGCTTCCACATCCTCTTCTGATCCGAAGGGCAGCACCTTCTGTTCGTCTACACCCCCGTGAAAGGTAAGGCGATCACCAAATTCCCGCTTCAGTTCTGCGGAATCCATACCCGCAGCCCGGGGCTGCACCGGATCAAGTACCTGGAGGCCTATCTCAATGAGATCGGGAATAAATGGGCGGATTCCGCCACAACTGTGGAACATCAGCTTGACCGAGGAATTCACCGTATCAAGATACTCCCGGGCCGCTTGCCAACGCCGCCGCAGGCGGGGCAGAAACAACTCACGAAACATCTTGGGCGAGTACAACGGCCCAGTCTGCATTCCGAAATCATCGCCGCTAATCTTGAATATCTGCAGATACTTGGCAGTGGCCTCAAGGCCGATCCGATCCAGCGCAATTGAAATATCTGTGATCTTGTCCAGCAGGACGCCAGCGAACTCGGGCTCGCTGGCAGCGCAAACCAGCCATCTTTCGAAGCCCATCATATATAGGGCCGTCTCGACAATTGGACCCCCAAAGCGGCCCATCAATGCCAGGTCGGTATCTTCGTAGAGCCGCTTAGCCACTGCCTCTGCCCCCTCGCCTCGACCTGGCGCATCAGGGTCTGGCCAGGGATACTTCTCCAGATCATCTATGGTCGCATCAGCGAGAGGGTGATGCACTGGTTCCATATAGCTCCCACCGCCCGGCTGACGGAGACGCTTGAGACCGACGCCCCACTCGTTTACTGCCAGATCTCCTGTGGAGCGTGAAGGGCGACGACCTTTTGGGGCACCCAGCTTGACGGCGATCAAGTCTATGCCGACTGTGGAGAGCACCTTGGGATGCGGAACTACTTCTAACATAGAGCTGGCTTTGATTTCTTCCTCGATCTCCAGCCCCAGGTAGCCTTTCAGGTTCAGATAGAAGTCCAGTACTGGATTTATATCAATTGGGACCCGATCAGGTTCACGATGTTCGAGAGTAGCAATAACCCGTTCTCTTGATGTCCATGTCATCTAATATACCTCCAACTGTGTACCGTTCTGCGTCAGAGCTTCACGCCTGAATCATAGGGCACCCTGAGTCACTGGCCAAGCTGGCTCAAGTGATCCCACGGCTCCTGCATGGCTTGCAGTAGACGCTGGTATTCGGCGTAGCGCGCCAGATAGTGTGGAGTAGCTTCCGGGTTTGGCTCTTGCCGCCGTTCGATCTTGACGGCTTTCGCGACCGCTTCAGCGTGATCTTTGTACGCGCCCACGCCGATGCCCGCGCAGATTGCTGCTCCCCGGGCTCCCATCTCGACTCCTGCGGGCACCTCTACAGGCAGTTGAATAGTATCCGCGAAGATCTGGGTCCACACCTGGCTGCGCGATCCGCCGCCGGTAAGGCGTGCCACGTCCATCTGCGCCCCTGCTTCACGCAGTTTCTCGATGTGGTTCAGATGGCAATAGACAATCCCTTCATAAAGCGCCCTGACCACATGGGCTTTGGTGTGCCAACCGGCGATACCGTAGAAACCAGCCCGCGCTGTCGGCTGCACGTTGGAACCGTAAAGGAAGGGATGGAAGATCACATCCGTCCCGCCCGGCGGCAGGCTGGCTACCATTTCGTTGCACATTTCGTATACCGATATGCCGCGCTTCTCTGCCTCTGCCCGCTCTTCGCTGCAGAAATGGGTGACAAACCATTCCAGGTTGGTCGCCGAGGTAGCGCTGGCCTCTATCGTGAGCCATAAGTCCGGGACCGTATAGATAGAGGTCATGAAAAGAGAGGGGTCAACCAAGGGCTCCGCCGTGACGATCTCGTTGATGCTCCAAGTCCCAGCAATGATACACGCTTGCCCAGGCTTGAACACCCCGGCACCCAAGGCAGAGGCATCCACGTCGAAGATGCCGCCCACTACCGGTGTTCCGGCTGCCAGGCCCGTCGCCTCGGCCGCCTCCGGTATGACCTTCCCGATCACCTCAAAGCTGTGCACCAGCGTTGGCAGCGCATCCCACAGTTCGGTCAGATCATACAATTCTAGCAATTCCCTGGAATAGCATTTGTTCCTCACGTCCATCAGACTGGTGCCACTCATGTCGGTGAAGTCGGTGGTGATCTCTCCAGTCAGGCAATAGATGGTGTAGTCTTTGCACATCAAGACGGCCCCAATCCGTTTGTAGACGTAGGGCTCGTTGCGCTTGATCCAGGCCAACAGCGCATTAGGCTGAGCAGGCCAGAAGGCCTGGACAGTGTAGGGGAACACCTGGCTATGTAATTCTCGAGCGTTCCACTCATTAATGATACCGGCCGCTCTTGTATCCATTGACTGAATGCCCCGGCGCGCAGGTTTGCCCTGCTTATCGAGAAGGTATAAACCGTTGCCGTGACCCGTAGCACCCACGCCAACAATCTGTTTCGGGTCAATGCCCGAAGCGGTGATCACCTCGCGGACAGCCTCGGCCGTGCTCTGCCACAAGAGGTCCATGCTGCGTTCCGTCCAGCCGGAATGTGGGTATTGAGGTTCGATCTTGCGGCCGGCGACCTGAACCTCGCGACCTTCTAGGTCAAAGATCGCTGCTTTGCACACGGTGCTGCCGCTATCAATGCCAAGAAGATACTCGGCCATCGGCTTTGCCCCCTTTCTAAGAATTACCATCAAACAAACGAGTGCCATGGCCTGCATACTGCTGCCGCAGACCAACCAGCGGACTGGTGCATCTACAATGACCTTGATTATGTGCAGACCTCCTTTTGTCTACGACGCACGTACGTTGGCTGAAGTCGCTGAACTACATCGTCGGATTGGTTATTGGTCAGACATAGCACAACGAAAGCCATTGGTTGGGTCAAACAGAATAAAATCTCCGGGGAAAGGGGGTAGACGATAGGCAGTGCGCGATCGATCGCGTTCATTGAGCCACGAGCCGCCCCGCAGGGCGCGAGTTCCGTGAGCCTCCCAATCCTCACGGCCATAGTCGGGGCGGTATGGATAGGGCATATAGATGCTGCTAACCCACTCCCAGACGTTGCCGACCATGTCGCAGGCACCGACCGGGCTCGCTCCCTCTGGACAGTAGTGGCCTACCGGTGTCGTGGTCCCCAGGGCAGATTCGACCGTGTTGGCCCTGGCCGGATCCCACTTATTCCCCCAGGGATAGATGTACTTCACCTGCCTGTCCGCGTCCCAGCCGGCGGCCCGCTCCCACTCTGCCTCGGTTGGCAAGCGCGCTCCCGCCCAGCGACAGTAGGCCAGCGCCTCAAACCAGGCTATGCCGACTACCGGATGATCGGATTTGTTCCAGCGGGGCTCGTCCCAATATATGGGCTGAGCTTGATTCTCGGCCGTCTTCCACCCCCAGCCCTCTTCCGTCCAAAACTCGCGCTTATAGTAGCCCCCATCCTCGATGAACTTGGCAAACTGCGCGTTGGTTACCTCGTACCTGTCAATCCAATAGGCATCCAGGTACACAGGATGTTGTGGTCGTTCACCGTCGAACCAATCCTCGGGACAACCAGGGCAATCCGCTTTAGCTATAGCGATCTCGGCGTCACTGCTCCCCATTGGAAACTCCCCGGCCGGAACGTAGACCATGACGCCCCCATCCTTGGGGCGGACTTCGGTCTTCAGCGGCTTGTTATCATTGGCTTGGGTTGAAACCTCGGCTGATGTACTCTGAGAAGTTGGGTGCGCTTCTATCAATCCGTTGCACGCAAACAGTATTGGACATATGGCTAGCGCTGGGAGAATGGAAGGGTGGAAGATCAGCCTCATTGCATTGCCCAGCCTACCTTTTTGGCCTCATCCAACATCGCAAAATAACTATTCAGAGGAACATAGTTCGCGATGGTATTGCCTGAACCAAAGGCGTAACCACCTCCGGGGGCACAGGCCTGGATAGCCTGTTGGGTGGCTGCTCGGACCATCTCCTCGGTACCTGCCGCCAATATGTGCATGTCCACACCACCCAGAATCCCAATCCGCTTTCCATACTTGGCCTTGACTTCGGCCATTGGCAAGATATTGTCTTCATAACTATGCTTGGCGTCAACCCCCACGTCCTCGATCAGGTCGTCCATGATCTTTTCGAGGTTGCCACAGGCGTGCAGGATGAAGGGCAAGCCCTGCGCGTGGGTCACCTCCGCACAGGCTTTGGTCCAGGGCAATACATAGTTCCGCAGATCATGGGGCGCAATGAAGGTACTCGTTCTGAATCCCATGTCATCATAGAGGACTACTGCACTCACTCGATCCATCTGCGACACGCTGCGTACATGTTCGACCACCAGTTTGCCAATCTGTTCAGCGACCGTCGCCACCAGGTCAGGATCGTCGGTCAGGGCATAGCAGAGTGTCTCAAAGCCCATCAAACGCAAGAGCCACTCCATCACTCCTCGCGTCGCCACGATCAAGCCCATCCCGTCCGGTAGAATATCTGCAACATGTTCAACCTGGAATAGATCGGCATCCTCAGCCCGGCACCAACTGTAACGCTCGAACTCAGCCCAATTCGATATCGGTCCTTGCGTTTCATCAACCCAGGTCCTCCCTTTTTGCCGCGCTAAAGGGGCCGTATCCTGGGCGGAGAGCATGTGCGTATCCATCGGCAGATAGGCAGGCAACACGACATAGTCGTACCCCAGGTTGTAATAGGCGAGCGCCAACTTCTGTACGTACCGCTTGCTTTCTTCCCCACTCAAGTCATCGGCCTTTCGTACCAGGCGGTTTACGTAGCCAGGGTTTTGGACGTGCTCCCCCAGGATGGCTGAGAGTATCTCGTCATCAATCCTTACCTCAAACAAAGGCAGGCGGTCTGAGACACCCTGACGCAGCAAGGCCTGACGCAATCGCTCAAAATCTGGATCCGGTTGGCGATAGGCATTCCAGCGTGACAGTAGTTCTTGGTCAGCTCTTATGATAACTTCACTTTGGCGCAGAGCTTGGGTAGACACGGTTGCACTTCAACTGCGAGAGGTTCGACCATCATAATAGACTCAAGATATAGATCGTTATATGATCTGCCATTACTGTCGGATAGCGCCATACGTCATGCCGCGCACAATGTATTTCTGGAGATAAAAAGAGAGCAGCACAATGGGCACGACCACCATCATCCCCAATGCCGAGACGGCACCCCAGTGCGGTTCGTACACACCGATCGTCATGCCGGGAACCGCCTTGGGGAACGTGAGCACGAAACGTCCGGTCAGGATTGTCGCGAACAGAAACTCGTTCCAGGTGAAGATGACGACGAACAACGACACCGCCACCAGGCCAGGCGCGGCCAGTGGCAGGACGTGGTCGCGTATGACCCTCCACCATGAGGCTCCATCCACCTGGGCCGCCTCCTCGATGGCATAGGGGATCTCTTCAATAAACCCTTTCATAATCCAGACGACGAAGGGGATGCTCGCCATGCTGTTCACCAGGATCAGTATCAGATGCGTGTCGAAGATCCTCAAGCGGGTGGCGACCAACCAGAAGGCCACTGCGGGAGCGATGGGTGGCATGAAGCGGAACGACAATATGACGAATGGGAGATCGTTACCGCCAGTTCGGAAACGTGCGATGCTGTAGGCAGTTGGGAGCCCCAAAATCAGGGAGAGCAGGAGCGTCCCGATGGCGACGATAGCACTGTGCTGTAATCCTCGCGCGCCTCCGTGGGTCCAAGCCTCGATGAAACCATCCAGGCTAACCTGTTGCGGCCAAAAGGTGGGGGGACTGTGCCAGACTTCGCTGGTTGGTTTGACCGATGTAATCACCATCCAATACAGAGGTAAAAGGGTCCACAACGCGCCGAGGAACACGACAACATAGGCCATAACACGTGAAAGTCTACTGGTTGACACAACAATACCTCCATTTCCCTATTTTGAGCTAGCTGTGCAAGGCTAAGCATGACGGGTTTCCTCTTCCACCCGCGACAACTGGGTCAGCAGCAACTTGCCCATAATGATAATGATGATCAGTTGAATGACGCTCAAGGCGGCAGCCAAACCCAGGTCGAAGTACTTGAAACCCATCACGTATGTGAAATAGGCAATGCTCTCTGTCAGATCTCCCGGCCCGCCACGGGTGACAACAAAGACCAGATCGAACATCTTGAAGGCATCAATAAACCGTAGAAAGATGGCTAGGAATATGAATGGCTTCATCAATGGCAAGGTCATGTCCTTGAAGGCTTGCCACGCCGTAGCACCGTCTACGTGAGCAGCCTCGTAGATCTCTCGGGAGAGGCTCTGCAACCCGGCCAACAGCAGGATGGTCATGAAGGGGGTCCATTGCCATACGTCAGCTATCACCAAAGCTGGCAATGCCCATTGGGAAGCGACCCACTCTGGGCCTTTAATACCGAACAGAGAGAGGGTGTGGTTCAAGGGGCCGAAAGTTGGATGGTAAATCAATCTCCAGAGGACAGCCACCACGGCTGGCGTTATCATAAATGGTATCAGAAACAGGGTGGTCATAAGCTTGCGAATGCGCGCGTCAATCGTCTGCAGGGATGTGGCCATGACAAAACCGAGGAGCAATTGCACGCCGACACTGAGAATCGCGAACCAGCCAGTCACATACAGACCATGCCAGAAGCGCGGCGATTCGAAGGCCCTGATGAAATTGTTCAGGCCCATCCACTCGAGCGCCCCGCCTGGATGAAATTCACTGAAGCTGAGCGCAAACACGTAAATCGTTGGGTACAGACCTACCAAGAGTAGGAATAGAACGCATGGAGCCACCAGAGACCAGGCAAAACTTCTTTCCCGGCGGAACCAACGTCGGGACACTAACAATTCCCCCCTACCAGCCTCAGGAACTTCGGCTGTAACAGACATGAAGTACACCTCCTCACGAGATTATAAGTGGACAAATTCGGGCGGTCACTATCCAATCGCCTAAGGCCGGCGGGCCAGTACTGTCACCATTAAGTTGATTGCAGAGGTTCGATGCTGACCGTTTGATGGGCCTGTCACCCCGCGGACAGCGGCGACCAATCCCCAGTCTGTTGATCAGGCCAGGAAACGGTCGAAGAGTTGATGGCTGATGGGCCCGAGATTTGTATAAAGCTGCTTGTAGATCTGGAACCATTCCGCGTATTTGGAGGCCAGCTCCGGGTCCGGCTCGTAGGTGTTGCCTGGCTTGTAAACGTGCTCAAAGGCGTCCTGCTCATCTTTGTAGAGCCCGACGCCGATGCCGGCCAGAATGGCCGCGCCCAGTGGCGTGGCCTCTTCTACCTCAGGCACCTCAATAGGGCGACCTACCACGTCGGCCTTGTTCTGCATCCAAAACTGGTTCCGCACGGCCCCACCGACGGCGACGAATTTGTCGGGCTTGGCCCCCAGGCCATTCTCCATCGCGTAGACAATGTCCAGGAACTGGTAATCCAGGCCTTCGATGATGGCCCGCAGCATATCGCCTTTGGTTACAAAGTTGCTGAGGCCCACAAATGCGCCCAAGGAACGGGCATCTACCACTGGGCATCCGGCAGCGGACATATGGGGCAAGAACATAGTCCCTCTCGCCCCTGCTGGCGCAGCCGCTGCCTCAGCGATCAGGTAATCCCAGTCGACGCCACCCTCTTTCTCAGCCTGGTATTTGGCTTCAAAACCATACTCGCGGCGGTACCACTCCAGCATGTCTGCAGCCACAGCCCCCCCCCACGCGGCGTACATGTCCCTCGCTACGTGGGCCTCTACCGTCATGCCTGTCTTTTGTACTTCAGAGGTGAGCACTGGCTCAAGAATAGCAGTCAGTATAATCTCCCAGGTGCCGGTCACGTCCAGCACAACGCCAGGTTTGAAGGCACCCACTGGCAGCGCACCGCACAGGTAATCATGACCGCCCAACACCACCGGCGTGCCTGGGAGCAGTCCCGTCGTCTCAGCCGCTTCTGGACTCACTTCGCCCAATAACGTAGCGCTGGGATACGCATCACACAGTAGCCGCCGCTCGATGCCGGACAATTCCAGGATTTCGCCCGACCAGTCTAGCTTGCGTTGATCGAAGAGCAGCGTGCAGGAGGCCATCGTGTAGTCGGTTGCCTGACGGCCACATAGCATAAAGTTCAGGAAGTCCTCGATGAGCAGCCATTTGTCAGTGCGCTCCAGAATCCCCGGCTCGTGTTCGGCCATCCACAAGAGACGCAGGGCAGTGTTGAAACGCCAGAGGGTATTGCCCCCGATGGAGAAATTCTTCTCAGCCCCAATATGCTCTTCCCACCAGCTAAGCTGTGGCGCGGTACGAGGATCGTGCCAACTGATAAAAGGGTAGAGCCAATTGCCATCCTCATCCACCGGCACGCCATCCATTCCCATGCCGGTGACCGCCACACCTTTGATTTGCCGCGGGTCATCCAGTTTAGACACGGCCTCTTTCATCGCTGCTGCTGTGCCGTCCCAGATTTGCTCCGGCTGCCAAACGGTCCACCCTGGATGGTCCGGGTAGGGATTGAACTTCTTGGTGGGCCGGCTGCCGCTCGCAAGCAGATTACCTTCGAGATCGTAGATCACGGCCTTCAGGCTGGTTGAGCCCAGGTCAATGCCCATCAGATAGTCCATTGTTCCACCTCCATTGGTTCTGTTAGAGCGCAGGTATCACACACAGGAAGCCTAATGGCTCATCGCCGAGAGCCCGAAATTGATGCACTTCGTTGCCGGGAACATAGACGACATCCCGCGGCCCTGCCCCTACCTCGTCGCTACCCAGCAAGACCAATGCCCGACCATGCAGGATATACACTCCGTGGTCATGCGGGTGTTGATCCAGACTCGTACACCCCCCCGGCTCAACGCGGAAGTAGCGAATACGGAAATTAGGGGCTTCCTCGGCAGGCCCAATCAGCACTTTGGCCGTAACGCCTTTGACGTCGGCTGCCTGATAGAGCTTCTCCGTAACCCCTTCCCAATCAAAGGCGTGTTCCACACCTCTGTATTTGTGAACGATGCCCATTTTCTCTTCCCGCCGTGAGTTGAATTACCTCAAATCCTGAAGCCAGTTCTGGCACGCATCCACCCACGCCTCACAAAGAGATCGGGTAGCGACCGTATTTCTCCAAGGTTTGTAGCATGGCCAAATAATTCTCTGGCTTGACACTGGAATGAATGGAATTGCTAGAGGATAGGATAAAGCCACCCCGAGGCGCTCCCTTGCGGAGTGCCTCTTTGGTCTCGGCGATGACATCCTCGGGCGTGCCAAAAGTCATGGTATGGGCACAGTCCACGTTCCCCTTTAGAGCGATACGATCACCGTACTTTGCCTTGACCTCAGCCAGATCCATACCGGCCTGGGGATCAATTGGGTCCAGGCAGTCAATACCCGAGTCAATAATCATGTCGATGATGGGCCACAGGTTACCGTCGGTATGCTTGATGACGTACAGGCCTAGCTCCTTAAATCCTCCTATCACCCGGCGCAGTCCCGGGTAGAAGAGTTCGCGAAAATGCTTGGGTGACATGAAGGGCCCCGTGTTGCCGGCATAGTCGTCGCCAGTGTAAACGATCTTGGCGCCACGTGCTGCGACTTCCTTGGCCATTTGCAAGTTGATATCCACCGACATATCAACCAGCGCCCGCACCAAATCAGGCGCGGTGATAATGGCCATGAGAAAGTCTACCATGCCCATCAGGTAGCGAGGAAGTGAGAAGACATCGTTGAGGTGCACGATAACAGCCTTATTGCCCTCGAATTCCCGTATGGTCTCCTCGATAGACGCATAGCGGCCCGGCGCGTGGGGATCCGGCGGTGTGTAGCGCTCAAAGTCGGCCATAGTCTTGATGGGGGACTCGACCTCAATGCCGTGCTCCTCAGTGGTGTACTCGACGACGTAGCCCCATTCGCTTCGCCAACGTTTCGGGCCCACCTGTTCCTTCTTGAAGTTCGGATCTGCCAGGACAGCATCGTGGGCCATACACACCGCAAATTCGTTGTGGGTCTTGCAGCTTGGGCGGATAGCCTCACGTACCTTACGATCCACCAGCCACTCAAAATGGGGCACCCGATCCGGCTCCTCTCGGCGTAGCACGCGCATCACGCGCTCAGCAGAAGTCAATTCAGTGATTGCGGCAACCATGCAAGTACCTCCTCTCGAAAGTCTGCCGTCCCCGAGTCCTACGCCGGCATTATGCCAGCCTACGCCAGCGCCCTTTTGATTCCGGCGATGATATCGTCCTTACTCACAATAATGGCTTCCAACAATCTGGCATTGTGTGGATGCGGTACGTCTGGAGCAGCCACCCGGATGACCGGGCCATCCAGGTAATCAATGGCACTTTCCGCAATCATCGCCGATACTTCAGCGCCAACGCCTCCCGTCTTATAGCTTTCATAAGCTACTACGACCCTGCCTGTCCTCTGCACAGAGCCCAGTATAGTCTCCACGTCCAATGGTTTCAAGCTGCGCAGATCGACCACTTCCACATCCACGCCCTGTGGCGCCAGCTCATCCGCCGCACGTATTGCCTCGTTGACCAGGAACCCATAGGTAATAACCGAGACATCTTTTCCCTCTCGCTTGATGTTCGCCTTCCCTATCGGGATCACATATTCTCCTTCTGGGACAGGGCCGTCTGTAAAGTACAGGGCTGAATGCTCTATGAACACAACCGGGTCATCATCCCTGATGCTCGCCTTCAGAAGTCCTTTTGCATCAGCCGGTGAAGAAGGAGCCACCACTTTGATTCCTGGTGAGTACAGCATCCACGCATCCAACACACCACAATGGTGGGGACCCGACACCGTCCTCATCCACGAACTGGTGCGTATGACGGCCGGCACGTTGACCTGCCCACCGCTTGTGTAGTAGAACTTGCCAGCCTGATTGTGAATTTCATCGCCACACAGGGCCAACAGGTTGTTAAACATGATCTCTGCCACCGGTCGCCTGCCAAACATAGCTGCACCGACTGCAGCGCCAGCAATGGCGGCCTCTGACAAAGGTGTATCCATCACCCTTTCCACGCCGAACTCCTGTTGTAAGCCATGGGTGACTTTGAATACCCCTTGTTGCTGTCCTCCGATACCTTCGCCCATCAAGAAAACACTTTCGTCCCGAAGCATCTCCTCTCGTAATGCTTCGCGCAGTGCCTGCACGTACTGTATGGTTCTCGGCGTTGTAGCAGGAAATCCACCGCTGTGCCCATCCCCGGGAGTCATGCTATAGACCTCATCCAGGCCCTCTTCTGGCATTGGATCCTCAGACTGGCGTGCATAGGCAATAGCCGCGTCTAGCCTCTCACTGACCCGTCGTCTGATTTCCTCTTCCGTTGCAGCATCCAGCAAATCCAGTTCTGCCAGCCGAGCCTGGTACAGTTTGACAGGATCTTTATGAGTCTGCCAGTACTCTGCCTCTTCTTTCGGCAGCCGCAGATTGCTCCCACTATCGGTCCACTTGAATGTCTTGCATTCCAACAAGCCAGGGCCCTTCCCCTCACGCGCCCTGGCAGCCAACTCCGCGGCAGCCTCATAAACGGCTAATGCATCATTTCCATCCACCGTAATACCCGGTATGCCATAGCTGGCAGCCCTATCAGCCACATTCTCAATCGATAGAATCTCCGAGGCGTGATTCCAGAGCTGGTAGCTGTTGAACTCACAGACAAAAAGGATGGGCATTTTCTTTACAGCGGCGAAGTTCAGGCCTTCGTGGAAGGTCCCCCTATTGGTTGCGCCCTCGCCGCCGAAGACTGCTGCAATCGCGCCTTTCTCTTCCAGTTTTGCAGCCAGCCCAGCGCCAGTTCCTAACACCCATTGGGCGCCCACGATGGCGTTGCCAGCAATCGTATTGACCTTCATATCCACGAGGTGCATATGGCCGCCTCTACCCTTCATAACCCCTGTGCTCTTCCCGTATAGCTCGGCCCATAAGCCATTCAGATCTCCACCTCTGGCGATATAGTGGCCTGCACCTCTATGTCCGGTGATCACATAATCGGTGCTCTTCAGCACTTTGCTGAAGGCAGCGGGAATTGCCTCTTGCCCCAGACAGGGCAATACGTGGCCATGTTGCAGTTCACCCTTCTTAAAGAGGGAAACCGTCCGATCTTCCGATTCCCGTATCGTAAGCATTATCTCGTAGATATCCAACATATCCTGGTTGCTGAGAGACACTGTATCACCTCTCTGGTTTACACAAGGGGTAGTTCACGGTAAACTCCGAGCCCCCTATACCGCATAGGTCTGCCACGTGCCCAGGCAGCCATGCCCCCGGCGCACGTGCAGCAGCCCCCGGCCTGGTTCGGCGATGTAGCCAGCTATGGAATGCCAGCCCCTCTCTCCGTGCCGACATATGCCCCCGGGATCACCCTGGTGATCTGCCAATATCTCT
>JAHELX010000061.1:11165-16878 GCA_024643945.1 Anaerolineales bacterium | reverse complement strand
AGCTGCCTGGGAGACGAGTCCAGGCGAAGGCCGGCACTGATGCCATACCAGTGCCAGTCTTCATCAAGGAAGGTCGACTCAGAGCGCGATGTCACGCGCTCACTGCAAGTCAACCAGTAAGTTGCTCACCTTTTCCAAAGCTTGCCACAAGGCAACCGGCGCGTCAGGTGCGGCGTCTATCGTTACCACCGTATGGACCCTGCCCCCCGTGCGAACGGTTATCTCATAGGTGAACCGGTCGCAGCACGTATTGAGAGGCACATACCGGCCTTTCATCTCAAAGAAGCCCAGCGTTTGAATGTCGTCGACAAGTTGCTCGACCTGCTCCGGCTTTACCTGCCACGCGCGGCCGTCGCTGGCTGTGATGCGGCCATCAGGGTAGATGGTCCACTGTTCGGACACGCCAGCGAAGCCGCCACTGCGCCGGTAGACGATTGCTGCCTCTCCGTCTGCCTCTGTCAGCTTACCGGGAATCGGGCTCACTGCTTCGGTCCGGGGACTAACGGGCGTTCCCGGAGATGGAGTGACTGTAATTTTCGGCACAGCAGGTGCCGGCAACGACGAAATCGGCGCAGTTGCGGCCGGTGTTGCCTGCCCCCCACCTGCTGGCAGGATGGGGGCGGTGCGGGCCGGAGCCTCGGTTTGTAGCGTCCGTACCGGCGTGCCTTCCCTTGGAGGAGCCGTCGCAGGCACGCCACAGGCAGCCAGTGCCAAAATTCCACTCAGCATCCAGGTGATCAGGAGTCTCATAGGTTTCTTCCTCCTTCACACTAAAATTGGTCACACTATGAAAACGATCCAGGCAGGCAGAAAGTTCCCCCTAGGCTATGAAGATACAGGCCCTGTGCGAGTGTATTTCACTTTGGGGGAAGACCTAACCCCCAGCCCCTTCCCCCCTTTGCAGGGACAGGCTACCAGGGAAGGGGGGAATTGCTCCCCTCCCCGATGCGGGGAGGGGCCGGGGGAGAGGTCTGCTCCCCTCCCCGATGCGGGGAGGGGCCGGGGGAGAGGTTCGCTCCCAAACTGAAGTGCTCCCCGTCTTGCACGCAATTACAGTCTGTGATATGATGAACGAGTAGGGATTGGGGCGGGCGTCCTCGCTCCCTACTCCCATCAGCGGCGACTCCTGGCCGCATTCCTTGCAAGACACGAGGCATTTCCCAGCCTGATTTTCTCTCCCCCAGAGAGGATCAGGCGTTTGTCAGGCTCGCGTTATGTCCGCTCGTCATAACCATAACATCAAACACAGGAGGAAACTCTATGAAAAAATGGATCCCTCTCGTGCTTGTCGCCGCCATGCTAGTGCTCACGTTGCCGGCTATAGCCATGGCAGCCCCGGCGTCGCAAGCGCTGACTTGCGAGGAAGAGCCGGTTGTCCTCAAGGATGACTGGCTGAGCAAGCTGGCCGATAAGTATTACGGCAATCCTCTCGCCTACCCGGCCATCCGCGAGGCAACCAACCGCCTGCACGCCACCGACTCGAGCTACGCCTTCATCCAGAATGATGACCTGATTGAGATAGGCTGGCAACTGTGCGTCCCGCCGGCAGATCAAGCCCAGGCCATCCTCGATAACCTGGCACCCCAACAGTCAGTGGCTTCGGAGCCACCGGGACGTTTGCTATTGGCCACCACCACCAGCACCGACGACTCTGGCCTTTTGAAGTACATTCTGCCCGATTTCGAGGCGAAATGCAACGCCGGCGTTGAGGTCATCGCCGTCGGTACCGGGCAGGCACTGGAACTGGGCAAGAACGGCGACGCCGATGTGGTGTTAGTCCACGCCCGCTCCAGGGAGGATGCCTTCGTGGCCGACGGGGATGGTGTCAATCGCCAGGACGTGATGTATAACGACTTCGTCATCGTTGGCCCGCCCGACGACCCGGCCGGTATCCGGGGGATGACGGATGCAGCCGCTGCCTTCGCCCGGCTGGCTGAGACCGGCAGCCCCTTTGTTTCGCGCGGCGACGACTCCGGCACCCACACCAAAGAGAAAGCGATTTGGGCCAAGGCGGGCGTGGAACCGCAGGGGGATTGGTACATCTCAGCCGGACAGGGAATGGGCGCCGTACTCACCATGGCCAATGAGCAACTGGCCTACACTCTCAGCGACCGCGCTACCTACCTGGCGCGTACCCTGGAGGGCACCGACCTGGAGATCCTGGTCGAAGGTGACCCCATCCTTTTCAATCCGTACGGGGTGATCGCGGTCAACCCGGATCAGCATCCCAACGTGAATTACGACCTGGCCATGCAGTTCATCCAGTGGATCACCTCGATCGAGACACAAAAACTCATCGGGCGCTTTGGCATGGCCGAATTCGGGCAGCCCCTCTTCACCCCGGATTCGGAGGCGTGGCGCGCGGCCAACCAGAGCGGTTGACACCAACCCGCGCCCTGAGCGCTCTCCGGCTGCACTCGGGAGTTTTCCGCAGCCGGTTGGCATTAAATCTTTTAGTTTAACGCGAGCCGAAATGTGTGTATAATAGGGGCAGGCGAAGATGTTTCACTTCGCCCGCCCGGGAGCCCCCGGGGACGCCTGTCTCACCCAGGCTCAGCGTCCCCGGGAGAAGCCGGCTGCTGGCGTCCTGTCCAGGTTTGGGCAGGACGCCACGCCGCTTTTTACGCTATTTTGGGCAAATACCCAAAATCATTATACGTGTATTTGCCGGAGCAGTCAAGCGGATCCAGATCTGGTGAGCATTTCAGTTTGGGAGCAAACCCCTCCCCCAGCCCCTCCCCGACGCGGAGAGGGGAGCAGACCTCTCCCCCAGCCCCTCCCCGACGCGGGGAGGGGAGCAGACCCCTCCCCCAGCCCCTCCCCGATGCGGGGAGGGGAGCAAATCCCCCCTTCCCTGGTAGCCTGTCCCTGCAAAGGGGGGAAGGGGTCGGGGGTTAGGTCTTCCCCCAAAACTGAAATGGACCCTAGACCTGTCAGGTCTACAACCTCGAGGTGCGTATGCGCGATCTGATAGCCGGTTTCATCCAGGCAGTTCAACTCATCGTCGCCGGTGATCCGGCGCTATTTGAGGTAATCGCCCTCTCTTTGTGGGTGACAGGCATCGCCCTGTTTTTCAGCACGCTGGTAGGCATCCCGGTAGGAGCGTGGCTGGGACTGAAACGCTTTAGCGGGCGGCGGCTGGTCATGGCCTTACTTTACACCGGGATGGGTTTCCCCCCGGTGGTGGTGGGGCTGTTTGTGTACCTGATGTTATCGCGCAGCGGGCCGGCCGGCTCTTTGGGATGGCTTTTCACGCCCAAGGCGATGGTAGTGGCCCAAACCATTATTTCTTTCCCGTTGGTGGCGGGCTTCACCATGGCAGCCGTGATGGGCGTGGATCCCAATCTGCGCCAGCAGGTGCAGTCGCTGGGTGCTACGGAATGGCAAACCACGCTGGCGATCCTGGCCGAAGCGCGCATCGGCGTGGTGGTATCGGTCATCGCCGGGTTTGGGAGCATCATCTCCGAGGTGGGGGCGGTGATGCTGGTGGGCGGCAACATTGAAAGTAAGACACGGGTCTTGACGACCGCCATCGTGCTGGAAACACGCAAGGGCAATTTCGACCTGGCCATGGCGCTGGGCATGGTGCTGCTCAGCCTTTCGTTCATGGCCAACCTGGCGATGCTCCGCTTGCAGGGGCAAGATCTTCTCAGACGGTAACTGCTCGGCTACCCTTGCGAAGGGCTGAATAATCCTGCTAATTACGTAAGGCGCCCAAGCCGCAACCGGATTTTCGACTCACGGACGGAAAAGAACACGGACAAAATAATATAAAGGAATTCAAGCCCGTGTTTCCTTCTGTCCGCGAGTCATATAATACCTGCACTTGGGCAGGTATAATTCTCGCGCATAACGCAAATCTTGCGGGGTAACTATTCAGCTACCTTTGCGAAAGGTGTGAATAATCCTGCTAATTACATAGGGGACAGGCAAGCCATGACTGAGGACATTGTGTATCGGCTGAAAAACGTTTCTCGAGCTTACGAAGGTCGGACGGTGGTGATGATCGATCGCCTCGACATTCGTGCTGGGGAAATCATGGCCATCGTCGGGCCCAGCGGCGCCGGCAAAAGTACCTTGCTGCGCCTGTTGAATTTCCTTGAACCTCCCACGTCCGGGCAGCTTCGGTACCGGCATTTTTCGAACAACGGGGCTGGGGTGCCTTCCCTGGACGTGCGCCGCCAGGTAACGACTGTGTTCCAGCGGCCGGCCCTGCTCAACCGGTCGGTGGCAGCTAATGTAGCCTACGGCCTGCGCCTGCGAGGCCGGCGCGGCGCGGGAAGCCAGGTGCAATCGGCACTGGAGATGGTGGGACTGGCCGAGCTGAGTAGGGCTGCCGCCCGCACCCTGTCGGGCGGAGAAGCACAGCGGGTGGCGCTGGCCCGGGCGCTGATCATTGAGCCCCAGGTGCTGCTTCTCGACGAACCGACGGCCAACCTGGACCCCTACAACGTGAATCTCATCGAACAGATCATCACCCACGTGAACCGGGAGCGGGGAACGACTGTGGTGCTGGTCACGCACAACGTCTTCCAGGCGCGACGGCTGGCGCAGCGCGTGGCCTTGATGCTGGAGGGCCGCATCGTGGAAATCGCCGACACTCATACTTTCTTTGAGGCCCCCTCGGATGCGCGCACGGCAGCTTTTGTACGCGGGGACATGGTGTATTGAAATAATGGGCTATTTGATTTGACATTTAATCTAATCTATGTTATACTTTTGTAGTGTAGGACGAAGTAAGTTTCTGACCCGGTTCGCGATCGTAAGTACCGCCCAGGCTTACAAAGACCTGGGCCTTTTTTGTGCGCGGCCGGCTAACTGACTCCGACCTAGCACCGTATCCGTGCTTGGGATATAAATCTACAAGGAGGAAGCATCCGACCGTGAATGAACGTGTAACCGGCACCGTCAAGTGGTTCAGCGGCTCGAAGGGCTATGGATTCATCTCGCGTGAGGATGGCGAGGACGTATTCGTCCATTACAGCGCCATCCAAACCGCCGGATTCCGTACGCTCGAAGAGGGCCAGCGCGTCGAGTTTACCATCGAGCGTGGCCCCAAGGGCCTGCAGGCGACCGACGTCGTCAGTCTATAAGAGACAGCCAGAGAAGTGAAAGGCAGCGTCCTGGGTATCACCAGATGTTGATCCGAAAACCAGGTGGAAGGAACGGGTTTCGGAGGCACAAGAGGGGTAGCAGGACGCTGTTTTGCCTAAAGAGGAGGCCCAGATGGCCAAGAAGTTGTACGTAGGGAATTTGAGTTACGATACCACCGAGGACGCGTTGCACACGCTCTTCGCCGAGGTGGGCGAGGTGGAATCGGTGAACGTCGTCACCGATCGGATGAGTGGCCGGCCCAGAGGATTTGCCTTCGTCGAAATGACGACCGAGGAGAATGCTTCTGAGGCCATTAGCCGTCTGAACGGCCAGATGCTTGACGGACGCGAGATAACCGTAGCAGAAGCGCGCCCGCCTCGGCAGCGCGACGACCGGCGCGGTGGCGGCGGCAGAGGCCCCCGAGGCGGTGGCGGTGGCGGTGGCGGCCGCGGTCGAAGCCGGGGCCCGCGCGAATACGACAGATAAAGACTTCGTCCGAAGTGCTTTCCAGGTACTTCGGGTCTACAACCGAATCCTTCGTTAATCATCGATAGGGGCGAACCTATGTGTTCGTCCCTATTTGTCTATAGCAGAAGCCCCACAGGGGTCGAAAGAGCCG
>JAHELX010000061.1:0-11065 GCA_024643945.1 Anaerolineales bacterium | reverse complement strand
ATTCGCATACAGAAACGTTATGGTTCGGTGGTACAATTCATAATATGGACAAGATACCCGAGGAATTCCTGACCTGGTTAAACAAGAACCTGGAAGCGAATAACCTGTCCCAGTCTGAAGCATCGCGCCGGGCCGGGCTGAACCAAAATGCCATCAGCGACATCGTCAACGGCCGGGTGAGGGAGGTCAGCTTGAGGACGTGCAAAGCGCTGGCCCGCCTTTTCAATACGCCGCTGGAGGAAGTGTTGCGATTGGCCGGACACATTGAATACAGCGAAGATATGTGCCTCAAAGAGCTGCTGGCGGTTGCCAGGTCACTCAGGCCGGAAGATCGGCGCGAGTTGCTCGAATATGCGCGCTGGCGGTATTCGCGACGTGCGAGAGAGGAAGAGGGGATGGGAGACCAGTTGGCAGTAGGGAGTTGGGAGTAGGGCGTCTGAATTAGTGAGGATTATTGGAGAGATGTAATCACATTAATTAGCGTGCGGCTCACAAAAGAAAGGAGTACGTGATGGCTTTGTACTTCCTACATTGCGGTTTACGTGGAGGTCAGGACCATCAAAGTCTCTACGATCAACTGGCAAAGGCCAATGCCGTACAAGTTCTGGAATCACTTTGGTGCTTCAAGCGAGTCAACACTACGGCGGAAGAGCTGCGTGACCACTTCAAGCAGTTTATTGAGGGTGATGACAGATTGTCTGTGTCGGAAGTTGATCACTGGGCAACGTATAATACTCTGGGTACGCCCAAAGATATCTGGGAACGCCCCAGGATTAATCATTGACTCACCCAGGCCTGGACTTCGACGTGCCGCCCGTCCCTGAGCGGGAGTGGCGCCTCGAGCCGGAGTTTGAGCTGGTGAGGATCATGGGGGAGATGTGATCGCCAATGGGTACTCTGCGATCTCTTTTGGGAAAGAAGACTTCTCCCGAACAACCCGGGACCACGCTGCGAGAAACCATAGAACGCCAACGCGCCGCCGGCGTCCCTCTGGGATATATCATAGACGCGCTGGACCGAATCTACGATCAGGCCCTAAGGCAAGTGGAGCACACTTCAAAACAGGTTCGCGTGTCGTCTCCTATGTTCGAGGGAGCGGTGGCCATGCAGCAAGACCAAATGGCCTGGGCGCGATATATTGACAAAGAGCGCGCTCGGCTGTTTGCGAGCATGGCGGAGCGCAACGACAGGGGCAAAGAATTAGAGCGCCAGGAGCAAATAGCGGAAGCCGTGGCCCTCTACGAAGCCAACGTCAAAGACCATTTCTTTGGCTCTTTCCCTTACGACCGTCTCAGGATCATCTACACTCGCCAGGGCGAATATGCCGACGCCATTCGCGTCTGCCGTGCCTATCTTGACCTGCCCGATCGCCCTCAGGGGCAAAACAAGGAGCGCTTTCAAAAGCATTTGGAGAAATTGGCGGAAAAGGAAGGGGCAAAGAGCAAGGAGAAATGAGGAAAGTGACACTGTAACCGTCAAGATTGTCGACAATCCCCGAAAACTTCTCGAATATCCCGATGATACGAAGGTGATGGGCCAGTGGCGAGGTGAGTGGCGTAGCGATTTTTTCAAGTTACCGTTGTGCAGTTGAAAGTTTGCGCTCCAAAAAGCCCGAGAGATTACCTTCATCACTAAAATCGGAACATATACTGCATAATCCTGTGATCACCCGTATTATGGCTGCGCTTGTACCGGATGAAGAGTTGGAAAAGCATACTGAAGCAGAAATCATGGAGTTCAAAGAGCGAAATAGAGCTTTGTTTGAAAGTTACAGCTATGCCACAAGAAATTTGATTACGAAAGTAAGCACACTTCCTTTAACGCATGGCTTTGATTCGGAAGTCGAAGAGTTGATTAACACAGAGGTATGGAAGGAAAAAATAGAAATAGAGAAGGAATTACGTTCCGCTTGGGAAGGTTTTTTCAAGAGTGCCATTAAAAGTGCAGTGGGTGGGCTAGTAGCAGTGGGCGTAGCTCCTTTTTTGTCGCTAGGAGCAATTACGCTTGCTACCGTTGCTACAGCCGCTACAGCGATTACTCCTTGGGCACTATCTGAATTGATTGATTTCATTGAGGCAAGAAAAAAAGCAGAAGAGCATGGTCTTTATTATCTAATGAAATTTTCAAGGTAAATTTCTTCCCCGGTAGGCGTTGAAATCCAGCGAGAATGGCCTGACAATGTAAATGTGGCCAACCGCGAGAGCGACGCTCTTAGTTGTCGGTTGCATGTCTGTGAAGAGCGAAGGCGCTGTATCATCATGATTACCAGGCCGCCCGCGCATTGGCTTGTCCGGTTAAGGAGACAACTATGGATAAACGTCTTTCCAGTTTCGAATCTGACGGACAACTTCTGCTCACGCTGACACAGCGACTGCTCAGTTCTCCTTACCCGGGTGGGCCGGCTGAAGAGGTCCAAATCCTGGTGGGCAAGTTGCCGCCAGCCCTGCCCATCGAGCTGCCACTCCCTGAGAAAGCAGGGATCATTGGTAGTCTTGTCCGAGGTGATCACAGTGCCCAAATCGTCCTCGACGTGGATCAACCAGCGGCTGCCGTTGTAGCCTTCTACCGCGCGCAACTGGAACCTGCTGGCTGGCAGGAGTTCGATTGGCCCATGCGGCCACGCGGTTTTGGCTACGGTTGGGAGGCCAATGCAGTCATGTTCTGCCAAAGCCGGCGCGGCCCATCTTTGACGGTGTCAGCCTTTGAGGCCGAAGGCGCATGGACCGACGTTCGTCTGAATCTCCAGACTGATCCCCGTCACTCGCCCTGTGCTATGCCTGGCCGAGCTTATGGCCCTATGATGTCGCCCATACCGAACTTACGAGCGCCAGCGGGAGCCAGGATGTACGGGGGTGGAAGTAGTGGCGGCGGTGGGGGGAATAGCTGGCACTCGGCGGCGACCCTGGAAACCGGTCTCGATGCCGCCGCCCTGGCCGCGCATTACAATCAGCAACTTCAAGCTGCCGGTTGGGAGATAGTGGATCAGGGGCGTGCCGGCTCCTCCGCCTGGAGCACCTGGCGTTTCAGAGACGACCAAAGGGACGCGTGGGCCGGCACTTTATTGATCCTTGATGCCGCCGGGAAGGCAGATCGGCGTGTCGCTTACCTGTACGTCGAGCAGAATACCTTACCTTAATGGAGCAAATGCAGAAAGCCGATATTCATATTTTCTTGCAATAGATGAGCATACAACAAGGGGGACCTATCAACTATGGACTGGAGCAGCGTAATCCAAACCGTCTTGATCACTCTCGTCGTCGCCGCCGTCTTCGGGTTTGTCCTTAAGTTTTGGTTCGAGCAGATGTTATCCCGAGACATTGAACGCTTCAAGGCTGAGCTTCAGAGAACCCACGATCTCGACCTCGAGCGGTTCCGAACGGATCTCCGGCTGGCTGCTTTTGAGCACCAAACACGCCTGGCTCAACTCGACGAGAAGCGGGCTGAGGTCATCGCTGAACTTTATAAACGTCTGGTACGGACCCAGGACCGGGTTAAGTCCATAGGCAGCATCGTCGCCGGTCAAGATGGATCGTCCGTGCAACAGAGAACGGAACTTGCCGCGAAAGAGAGTGATGCGCTCAGAGCGTATTTCGATGAGAACCGCTTATATTTTGACGAGGCAACCTGTACCCAGATTGACAACTTGCTGAACGTTCTGGAAGACACCTTCATAGATTTCAAGCTGGCTGCATCTAACCCCAAATCGCACCGCGAGCGCTGGGAAGCTGCCCAACGGACCATGTACGTCAACGTACCGGAAATCAGACAGACGATTGAAAAGGATTTCCGGGTTATGCTGGGGTACCGGGTTGATCAAGGGGATAGGACGGGTATCGTGGCCTCCAGGTGACATGATAAAACTTCCCTGCAAGAGGGGTTCATTTGCTCGGAGGCCGCTGAGGCTCTGCGGAAGCTTGGATCAGGCTGAGGGCCGTGGAGTGCCTTTGCGGCCGGTCCTGGGAAGGAGCTGTTCTTGGAGCACGAGTGGGAACAGGCCGCTCGCCGGGGAGACGTCGAGACTCTCAGGCGTCAATTCGCTGCGGGGGCGGACATCGACGCCCGGGACCGACACGATCAAACGGCCTTGATGATCGCGGCGCGAGAAGGCAATGCCGGCGTGGTGCGCTTCCTGGTGGAACAGGGCGTGGCCCTCAACCACAGCGCGAAATACCGCTTGAGTGCCCTGATGTTGGCGGTGATTCACGGCCACATCGACATCGTCCGAACCCTGGTGGAAGCTGGCGCGAACCTCGCAATTCGCGGGAGCGGCGCACCCGGTTTTAGCGGCAAGACCGCATTGGACCTGGCGACAGCACAAGGTCGATTCGACATCGCCGAGGTGCTTCGCAAATCGGAATGACTATCGCCATAGCAGACTAGATAAGGAGGCCACCATGGGCACTCAAGAACCCTACTCGATCAACCTGGACACCCGCTACGCTCCCCTTGAGCTCATTGACGTTCAGGCGCTCATCGATGCATGCAAGGATGCCTGGTATAACCAGACGCTGTGCCGGGTGAATGACTGCGTAGTACGGCTCGGCGTCATGCAGGGAGAATTCCACTGGCACAAGCACGAGAAGGAAGACGAGTTCTTCTATGTGGTGGAGGGACGTTTCGTGATCGACCTGGAAGGCCGTACGGTCGAGCTCGCAGCGCGGCAGGGGTTTACAGTCCCGAAAGGTGTAGTGCATCGGACGCGGGCACCCGAGCGAACCGTGATTCTTATGATCGAGGGAGCCGGGGTCCTGCCGACGGGCGATTGAGCTTCGATCCAATGCACGTTTGACGCATCACGTTTTGCGCAGTGTGCACTGACACCACTATAGTGAGACGGTACAATGAAAAACATTCAGTGATCCTGACAAATACCCGCCGTCTGAAGCGGAGGACAAGGGCAATCAAGAGGTTGTCATGTTTCGATGATTATTCGTGTGCCTCAGGAGATTCGCTTAACATCAAGGGTGTGAAATGCAACCTTCTAACCCGTCGCTCAAGCGGACGGCAAAAAGCGCTGCCGGTTAGTTTCAGCGTTGGGCGGCGATACGGCGAAGCAGGAAAGACATATGGGGGCAACCATAACCCTTCAAACAGACAGCGGAAAGCATTCTCCAGTCATTTCTGGCGACCTTAAATGGCTTGGGCACTATCTGGTTGGGGCCCACCTTAGGGAGTGGAGCGATTGGCCTGATGTGATTGGAAACATAGCGGAACGCTTTCAGATCGATCTGGCTCCTATTGAAAAGGTCTTTGACCCCAACAGTGACGAGGCAGCAGCGTGGGAGGTCACAGCACAGCCTCCTGGTGAACTGGCTGACTGCTTGAGGCGCCTCGTGCAAGCACTAACGAATAATCCAAGCGTTTTTTCCGGAATGGAACTTGCGCCCTTGCAGTTGGCGCCGGAGCACTTACAGGGGCACCGAGAGTATTTCTTGGAAGGTCACTTCTTGGAGGATCTGACTGATCTATTGCGAGAGGCTGAGTGGGCAGAGAAGAGCGGTGAGGAGCGAGTACGCTTGTACTATGGATAGGCGGTTTAGCTCACCTGCGGCTGTCCCGCTGGCGGCTCATCTGCCGCGCCGCTGGGCCGCTGGATGTGGCCCTTAAGAATAAAGTATAAAGCTAATTATCACAAGAAGTTCCGTTTTCCAGAAGGCTTCGATGATGAAGTCCATAGGACGACCAGAAAGCTTAAAGAGCAGTATTACGAACTCACAGCTAGGAAAAAGACGGATTCATAAGAATGGTAAGTGTAAAAGCGGCCTAGCAAGTCGTTGGTATGCCCTGCAAGCTGTCGTCTGCTAGCCGGTGCAAGTCCGGTCGTGATAACTGCCGGGAAGCCACGTAGCAGGCATCCAGCCCGTCCTGGCTGGCGGGCCAGGGTGTTTCCGGGTGACTGGAGGTGCTGCCCCGTGCCGGGATAGTAAAGCGATGTACCCCCCTGAGAAAGGGGACACAAAACGATAGCACGGCGCGGAACAGCAGCCCGTAACACAAAACGATAGTCCTGCGGATAAAGTGAATTCCTTCGGCTTCGCTCAGGACAGGCGCTACAGCGTTGAAATGTTAGCCCTGCAAATAGAGCTTGCAGGCAACATCTCATCTCTATCCATTGAGTTAACGGAGGGATACAAAGAAGATGATCAGGAGAATTTCCTTCATTGCTGCGCTTGCGCGGCTCATCGCCTACGAGCACGATACCCTGGGCCGACGTTGGAAAGACTACGAACTGGCCCGCCGTGGCGTGGGTATCCTGACGGTGATGGTCTGGGCCTTGCCTCTGGTCCGGCGGGAAAGAGGCATTGGGGCCTGGTTCACCATCCTGGCCGGGTTTATGGTAGCTGGCGCAACCAAAATGACTCTCAGCATGTTAGAGGACAAAGATTATCGCCTGTTGCAGGCTGAGCTGAAACAGTGAGCTCACAAGCCACGTTAACCGATAACGGGTTTTCAGGTCAGATATCATCCCCAGAGGGGGGTATCCGCGTTCATCAGTCTTGGCTTGTAGGGTGAGCTGAAATGGTGACGACCGATTATCGAGTTATAGTTGTGATAGTTGCGCTGTTGATCCTGGCGCTGACCCTGATTGGCCTCGCGCGGCTCGGAATCGTCATGGCGGATTATCTGCTCAATTGGGCCTCGCCATTCAGCCTGTGCCTCATCATCATTCTTGGCGTGAAATGGGTCGTTGTTGGGCAGCGCTGAATGATGGATCCGTCAAAATGAGTCGAGCGCGGCGAAACAGAAAGTTTCACTGCTCGCAGGGTTCGTTGTGGCGATATGGAAGCACAAGTGCTCTCGCCGGACTGTCGTCCGGCGATGAGGCGGTGGACTGTTGTCCACCGCGAGCGGCTGTACTAGTTCTAAACGTGGGCCAGGCAAGTGGCACGCTGGAGGTGAGTATGGTCAATCAAGTTCTGCTCTATCTGGGTTCGTTTTTCCTGCTCTTCTGGGGGGTAGCACACCTTTTCCCCACCAGGTCTGTAGTCGAAGGATAAGGATGGATTACAAATGGAAAGGGTGATTAACGAATTCAAGGTCATTGAGACCGACGATGGTTTTCGCATCGAGATTAAGGGAGACAAGGAAGCCATTCGCCGCATGTTGAGCGGCTTCGGTCCCCACAACTGCTTCCGAGCTGGAGGCCCGTTCGGCCGCGGCTTCCGTTTTGGCTTCGGCCCCGGTTTTTGGAGTGGGTTCGGCGGCTGGTGGGATCCCTGGGGAGAAACAGAAGAAGAGAAAAAAACGCGTGACTAGTGGCCCATCACAGGGAGAACGATAAGATCAAGACCTCCGCATAGAGGCTGGGTCTGACTCATCGTTGACTAAACCTCCGCCCTATCCCGACAGTCCATGACGCAATAAAGAAAGGAGCGAAGTTCGATGCAACCTATAGGCCCAGGTTTTGCGGGAGGATTCTTCTTCCTCATTTGGCTGTTGAGCGTGATCGCGATCATTATCGGCTACGTCGTTTTTTTGGTTGCCATATGGAGGGGCATGAAAGCGCACGAGGCAATTGCCGAGACACTGAAAGAGATCGCCGAGCAGCTTAAATCCCAACCTTAACCGGCAAGGATTTGTATCTTCTCAATATCTTGGGGTAAGGGCAGGTCTTCCCCAGAGGGGACCTGCGGGTGCACCTGCCCAGGTGGGCAACCGCAAGGGTTTGCCCCTACCTTTTGAGAAGATACAAGGATTTTTAGGTCGGCTCACAGTAGAGGCGATATACCCAGTGCACGTGGGTATTATAAGAAAGGACCCGACTTCTGATGAAGCCGGGTCCCCGGTCACACATTACTTTCGGGCCCACTACCTGGCATTAATCTTGATGGACTTGGGCTTGACCTCTTCCACCTTGGGGAGCGTGAGGGTCAGTACGCCATTCTTGAACTCGGCCTCAGCCTTATCGGTATTGACCGGGGCAGGCAGGTTGACCGAGCGCTGGAAGGCGCCATAGCGGCGTTCGCGCAAGTGATAGTTGCCCTGCTTCTCCTCGCGCTCCTCGCTCGTCTCGCCCTTGATGGTCAGCACGTCACCGGTGACCGAGATGTCAATATCATCAGGATTGACGCCGGCGATCGAGGCGCGCACGGTCACGTCGTCGTCGCTTTCAAAGACATCCAACGCCAGCGTGGCCGCGCCTTCGACGGGCGCCAACATACCTCGGGGGCGCACGAAGCTCTCTTCAAAGAGCCGGTCCATCGCCTCACGCAAACTCATCATGTCACGAACGGGGTCCCAACGTACCAGGTTTGCCATTTCGTCACCTCCTGCATTGGTTCACAATCAAGACTACATTTGATTCTGCTTTTAGTCTATCGTTCCTGCGTTAGATTTGCACAAGAGGAACGTTAGATTCATGCAAGAGGAGCATTAGAGTTGCGTTAGATCACTCCTCTAAATCAATTGGGTGTGACTAAAATTAGTTGGGAACATCCTTGCGAAGGTTCAAAACCTTCGCAAGGATCAACCAAGTTTAGTCAGACCCAAATCAATTCTATTTGCAAAAAGGAGATGAATACGCCGTGACTCCCGAACTTGAAGCTGCCATTGCCGCTGCCCGCGCTGCTGGCGAGTTGCTGTGGGACCAGTTAGGCGCAGCACACCAGATCCGTCACAAAGGCCCGGCTGACCTGGTAACAGAAATGGATCAGCAGGCAGAAGACCTGATTGCTACTATGTTGCGAGAAGCCTTTCCCAGTTACGGACTATTGGGCGAGGAAGGAGGCGGGCAATTTACCTCCGATAACCCGCGCTGGCTGGTCGACCCGCTGGACGGAACGACCAATTACGCTCGTGGCTATCCCTGCTTTGCCGTGTCCATCGCGCTGGAGCGAGAGGACGAGATTGTGCTTGGGGTGGTCTACAATCCGATATTGGATGAATTGTTCATAGCAGAGCAGGGGGGTGGGGCCAGCCTTAATGGAGCCCCCATCCACGTTTCCGGCACTGACGATTTGGGGGAAAGCCTGCTGGCCTCCGGTTTCCCCTACAATGCCTGGACGAGCCCAGCGGACAATGGGCAGGAATGGCAGCGCTTTATCAAGCGTGTTCTCTCGCTCCGGTCCGATGGATCAGCCGCTCTCGATCTGTGCCACGTGGCCATGGGGCGCATCGACGGTTTCTGGGAACTGGAGCTGGGGCCATGGGATATGGCAGCCGGCGCGCTGATCGTTCAGGAATCAGGGGGCAGGGTATCCCAGGTGAACGGCGATCCCTTCACCCCCTATGGGCGCGGGTTGCTGGCCAGTAACGGTCATGTACACGCCAAGATGTTGGCCGTGCTCAGAGAGAGTTGAACACATAAAAGGCCCGCCTTTGTGCGGGCCTTTTGCATAGTCTCCGTTATTTGCGGAGCGATTCATCCTTTGTAACACAACACCGGATTGCGAGCTGCCTTGACCTCGTCCAACCGCGTGACGGGCGCTGTGTGCGGCGCATGGTGCACCATGTCGGGATCAGTGTGGGCCTCCTCCGCAATTTTGGCCAGCGCCTCGGCGAAGGCATCCAGAGTCTCTTTGCTCTCGGTCTCTGTCGGCTCGATCATCAACGCGTCGTGGACGATGAGTGGGAAGTAGTTGGTGGGGGGGTGGAAGCCGTAATCGATGAGCCGTTTAGCCACGTCGAGGGCGTGGACGTCGGTGCCAGCCACGTCGCCGTGCACAACGAACTCGTGCATACAGGTGCGCTCCACGGCGATGGGGAAATGGGGTGCAACTTTGGCTTTGAGATAGTTGGCGTTGAGAACAGCATCCTCGGCCACGGCGCGCAGCCCATCGGGCCCCATCATGCGCATATAAGTGTAGGCCCGGATGAACATGCCGTAATTGCCGTAGAAGGCTTTCAGCCGGCCGATGGACTGCTCGGGCATCACCAGCTTGTACCGATCATCCTCTGTCTTGGCGACGATGGGGCCGGGCAGGAAGGGCAGCAGCCGCTGGCTGACACCAACCGGGCCGCTGCCAGGGCCGCCGCCGCCGTGGGGGGTGGAGAAGGTCTTGTGCAGGTTGAAATGCAGCACGTCGATGCCCAGGTCGCCGGGGCGGGCGACGCCCAGCAGTGCGTTGAGGTTGGCCCCATCGCCGTACATCAGCCCGCCACAAGCGTGGATCGTTTGGCACACCTCGAGCACCTGCTCCTCAAAGAGGCCCAGGGTGTTGGGGTTGGTCAGCATCAGGCCGACGACCGTCTCGTCACACTCGCGCTTGAGGGCTTCCAGGTCCACATTGCCCCGGTCGTCGGATGGGATCTCGACGACGCTGAAGCCGCTCATGGCGCTGGAGGCGGGGTTGGTGCCATGGGCCGAGTCGGGGATGAGCACCTTGGTACGCCGGGTGTCCCCCCGGCTTTCGTGGTAGGCACGCATGATCAGCACGCCCGCGAACTCGCCGTGGGCGCCGGCTGCCGGCTGAAGACTCACGCCGGCAAAGCCAGCGATTTCTTTGAGCGCCTCCTGTAATTTATACATCAACTCCAGGCTGCCCTGCACCGTCGCCTCGGGCTGGAGAGGATGCACCTGGCTGAGACCCTCAATCGAAGCCGCTTTCTCGTTGACTTTGGGGTTGTATTTCATGGTGCAAGAGCCAAGCGGGTAGAAGACGGTATCTATGGCGTAGTTCTTCTGACTCAGGCGCGTGTAGTGACGCACGAATTCCAGTTCGCTCACCTCGGGCAGGTTCAGGTCGTCACGGACGTAACCTGCGGGCAGCGCTGTCGCGGGCACATCCAAGTCAGGCAGAGTGAAAGCAGTACGGCCGGGTGAGGAGACTTCGAAGATCAAGGGTTCGGGTCGTTGCTTCATTTCGCGCCCTCCTTTGCCAGCGCGGCCACCAGCCGCTCGATTTGCTCGCGGGTGTTCATCTCGGTGACGCATATGAGCATCTCGTTTTGGGCGTGGGGGTAATCCTGCTGGAGGTCATAGCCGCCCAGGATGCCATCTTCCAGCAACGCAGCATTGATTTGGGCGACCGGCCTGGGGCACTTCACCGGGAACTCGTTGAAGAAGGGAGCGTAACCAAGTGCCCTATGGGTATTGACGACCTGATAGCCGTCGAGCCTGTCAATT
>JAHELX010000060.1:13177-16887 GCA_024643945.1 Anaerolineales bacterium | reverse complement strand
CGGCTCGGTGCCCACGTTGATGTCCAGCGTGACTTTCTCCTCAGCCGGGACCGGCGTCGGGGTCACCTCGACCATCTTCTCGACCTCGACCGTCTTCTCGACCACGACGGTCTCGACCACCGTCTCTCCCGCTTTCTCAACCACTACCGTCTCGACGACGGTTTGCGGCGTTGCTGGGGCACCACACTGAGCCGCAACCACTAAGAGCAGGACCAATGTGGAAAGCAACGCCAATGCCATTTTCTTGGAAAACATAGGGTCTCCTCCTTACATTGTGTTTGCATAAAGGTTGGTCATCCGGAGTGAGCACTCGCTCACTCTATTTCGTGAGAGTCACAACCCAGGTGAACCGTTTCACCACCCCCTTCCTCGATAAAGCTTTCAAGGTGCATTGTACTGCCATTCGTCGCGGTCTAACTTATCGTCACAATAAAGATAGATGAGTACTCAGCCTACGAGGTGAGGGAAGGGGCTCCCTCCCCATTACGCCCCTGAAATGAGGAGGGAGCATCACAATGTAAAGAGGAGAAAACGCTGGCGCAGCGTTCGCTCGCATGAAACCGCAGCCGGTGTGATCAACTGCTTGCTGATGCCATCTAGCGCAGCCGACCACCTATGATCACCATAGATTATCCAATATATATACTGAGATCGGGTGAAAAAGGTTCAAAGGGTAACTACTCAGCCAAGCCTCCCGGAGCAAAGCCCCCCACGGGGCAGGTTGCCAGGGAGGGCAATTTTGCGTCTATAAACCGGCAAACCTGCGGGAGGCTGAGCAGTTACTTCAAAGGTAAAAAAACTTCGAGGAGGGAGGCAGATCAGATCGAAAAGAGATGCACCAGGGGTACCAAGAATCGGGGTGAGGCAGCGGCGGCCAATGTGTTTCGCATCACATTCCCTAAGGAGTCAGAAAAAGCCCCTTTCCCCTGGAAAAGACCAGGAAGGGGCTTTTTCAAACAGGCATTTAGTTTACTTAAGATATCACTGGCAATATTGACTACTGTGTTCCTCGCAGGCGGGGATCGAAAGCATCGCGCAACCCATCCCCCAGGAAGTTGAAGGCAAGCACGGTCAGGGTCAGGGCTAGGGCCGGTACAAAGATAATGTGCGGGTAGGAACGCAGGGCCTGGTATCCTTCGTTGATCATAATCCCCCAACTGGGCGTCGGCGCGTCAACCCCCAGGCCGATGAAGCTGAGGAAGGCCTCGAGGAAGATGTAACCCGGGATCTGCAGCGTCTCCTGCACGATGCACGGCCCCAAAATGTTGGGCAGCAGGTGGCGCAGGATGATGCGCGGGGGCTGGGCGCCCACCGCCCGCGCCGCTTCGACAAATTCCTTCTGCTTGTAGGAAAGAGTCTGCCCGCGGGCGATACGGGCCATGGCAATCCAGTTGAGGGCGCCAATGGCGATGAACACAAACAGCAAGCCGCCAAAGCCCTCGTTGATTTTTAAGATGAGGGCGACCAGCCCGGTCTCTGCCCCATGTCGGGCCAATGCCTTGAAGTAGACCTGCATCAGGATGACGACGATGATGATGGGCAGGCCGTAGAGAAAATCGACGAAGCGCATCATCAAGTCGTCGACGCGTCCCCCCACATAACCGGAGACGAGTCCATAGGTGACCCCGATGAGCAGACTGACGGTCGCTGCGACCATGGCTACCGACAACGAGACCCGGGTGCCATACAGGGTGCGGCTCAACAAGTCACGTCCCAGTTGGTCAGCTCCTAACACGTAGACAAATCCCTTGAGATTGACCCCCTTTGACTCCTGGCCGATGCCCGCATTGTTGTCTTGCAACACCTGTTTGGCGTAAGCCGGCTGATTGGTACGCGTTAGCTCTTGCCCGTATCCCTGGAGCACGTAGGGATTCAGCACATTGGCCAGGATGGCGATCAACACCAGGAGGAGGATGAAGACGCCGCTGGCAACCGCCAGACGATTGTGCAGCAACTGTTGAAACGCATCCGCCAACGGGCTGCGCGCACGGCGCGTGGGCGTTGTAATCAAAGGAGCGGCATGTTCAGCAACAGCCATAGATCACTCTTCCTCTCAGTCGTAGCGGATACGCGGGTCCAGCCAGGCATACGCCAGGTCGACCAGCAGATTGGCGAACACCAGAAGCACTGCATAGATCAGCGTCACCCCGGTGATCAGCGGATAGTCGCGATTACCGATGCTGGTCACGAAGTGCTTGCCCATGCCCGGAATGCCGAAGATCTGTTCCACGACGAACGTCCCGGTCACCACCGCCGCAAACAAGGGGCCCAGCACGGTGACCACCGGGATGAGACTGTTCTTCAAGGCGTGGCGCACCACGACCACTCGCTCCCGCAACCCCTTGGCCCGCGCCGTGCGAATGTAGTCCTCCCGGATCACCTGCAACAGGCTGGCCCGCGTCAGCCGGGCAATCGACGCCGAGAAGGCCGTCCCCAGGGCAACGGTGGGCAATACCGCATGTGCGATAAAATTGATATCAATCCGACTGGGAAACAAACCTAAGAAGAAGGGTGGCTTGGCACCCCAGGTCGCCACCGGAAACCAATTCAGCTTCAGGGCGAAAATGTAGATCAGCAAGGGTCCCAACACCAGGTTCGGAATGGACAGCCCTAGGATGGCCACAAAGCTGCTGGTGTAATCGGCCCAGGTGTTTTGTTTCAGGGCTGCCAAGGTGCCCAGCGGAATGCCGATCAGCACCGCCAAGAGCACCGAGAAGATCCCCAATTGGAACGAAACCGGGAAGGATTCGGCCACAATTGCGTTGATGGTACGACCCCGCTGCCGCATGGCCATCCCCAGGTCACCCCGGATTAATCCATTGGAAACACCCATCTGGTACGTCTTGAGCACCGCATCGCAGCCGGGAACGGCCGGGACGCTTTTGCAGACGAAGCCCATCACGTCGTCCCCCAGCACGTAGGAGCCGAACTGCCACAACAGGGGCCACTCCAGGTGATGGCGGCGCTCCAGGTTGTCTGTCACCGCTTGGGGCAGACTCTTGTCCCCGGCAAAATCAAACGGGCCGCCGGGGATGATGCGCATCAGGCTGAAGACGACGAAAGTGAGCAGCAAAACAACCGGTATAGACCACATAATACGGCGTATAATGTACCTAGTCATTAAAACCTCTTACTATCCAAAACTGAACTGTAACTACTCAGGTACCCTTGCGAAGGTTTCGAATAACCTCGCTAACAGGGCAGTTTTCGGTAGGCCAAGGCATTTTTGCTCTGAAAACTCTCACGAAACCTTCGCAAGGGTTATCTGGCCTGAGTAGTTACACTGAACTTCACGTTATTGAAGTCCTGCTGTCCCGGAGTTGCACCCCGGGACAGCAGGAAACAAGCCAGTGCCCCATCAAAGTGATTTTGATAAGTTAGATTCGGCCTCATGGGCGTAATCTGCATCATATCATAATCCTTGTGATGGGGTACTAGCAGGGGCGTTCGCTCAAACCTCCCCTACTGGCCCCGGGCCGCCGTCTTGGCCGCCCAGTCGATCTCCCACTGGGCGATCGGATCGCCGGTCACCGGGCTGATGACGACCTTCGTCAGCCACGGCTTGTACAGGCGGACATAGGTGTAGTAATAGATGGGCGCAATGGCCTGATCATCCATTAACATCGTCTCGGCCTGCTTGTAGAGATCCTTGCGCATCTCCGGATCGGGCTCGTTGGCCGCCTTCTCCACCAGGGCGTCGAACTCGGGCT
>JAHELX010000060.1:0-13077 GCA_024643945.1 Anaerolineales bacterium | reverse complement strand
TAGATGGGCGCAATGGCCTGATCATCCATTAACATCGTCTCGGCCTGCTTGTAGAGATCCTTGCGCATCTCCGGATCGGGCTCGTTGGCCGCCTTCTCCACCAGGGCGTCGAACTCGGGCTTAAAGTACTTTTCATAGTTCTGGCTTGACTTGGAGTTCAAAACCTCATTCACCCAGTTGTTCTCGTCCGGGTAGTCGGCGCACCAGCCGATGCGGAAGACGTTCGGCTTGTCCTGGTCCGGCGCATCGGGCAGCAACGTCTTCAGGTAGACCGTCCACTCCTGGTTCTCGATGGCGATGTTGGCCTTGGGGAAAGCCTCAGCCCACATCGCCTGCACTGCCTGCGCAATCTGGGCGTGCGCCTCCGACGTGTTGTGCATCAGGACGATGTCCAGGCCTTCGCCCTCGGGGTAACCCGCTTCGGCCAGCCAATCCTGCGCCTGCTTCACCTGGTCCGCGTAGTTGTCCATCACCATCCAGCTGCCAATCGACATGTCGTCCGCCACGTTGCCGAAGATACCCGGCGGCGCGAAGCTGTGCGCCGGCAACTGGTCACCCTTCAACACGTTGTCGATCAGGCTCTGGCGGTCGATCGCCGCGGCAAACGCCTTGCGCACGGTCACATTATCAAACGGCGGCTTGCTGTTGACGAAACCGTAGTAGTAGGTGCACAGGCGCGGGGCGATGAACAACTCCTTGCTCAGTTGCGGGTCAGCCTTGATGCGGTCCATGTCAGGCAGCGGCGGTCCCCAACCGGGATCGGCAGCCATGTCAATCTCGTTGGCCTCGTACATCGCCATCTCGGTCGAGGCTTCCATGATGATGGGACCCTGGATGACCTCGATCTGAACCGTATCCGCATCCACCCACAGCGGGTTCTTCACCAGCCGCATATAGGCGCCGTGGGTCCACTCCTCCAGGGTGTAGGGACCGTTGGTGACGATCAGACCCGCTTCGGTCCAGTTGTTGCCATAGGTCTCGATGGCGGCCTGGGGCATGGGGAAGGTGACCCACATACCCGTGATGGAGGGGAAGTAGCCCGCCGGCTCTTTCAGCGTGAACTGCACCGTGGTGTCGTCCAGCGCCTTGACCCCGACGGCGTCCCGCAGCTCGCTGAAGTTCTCGGCGTCCGGGCTGGCCGTGTTGTACTCCTCCGCGCCCTGGATGATGTACAGCACGTAGGCGTAATCCGAAGCGGTGGTCGGGTCCAGGGTGCGCTTGACGCCGTACTCGACGTCCATAGCGGTTACCGGGCCCAGATCCTCAAACTCGCCCGTGGTGGGGTTGCGATGGATCCAATGCACGTCGTCGCGTATCTTGTAGGTCCAGGTCAGCCCGTCTTCCGATGCCGACCACTCGGTCGCCAACGAGGGGATCACGTCGGCCTTCTCGTCGAAGCCGGTCAGCCCCATAAACATCTGGCGGATCATCCAGATCGAGGTGGTATCAGTGGCCAGGCTCGGGTCGAGGCTGGGCGGCTCGGTGCCTATGTTGGTGTCCAGGGTGACTTTCGTCTCAGCCGGGGCCGGCGTTGGGGTCACCTCGACCAGCTTCTCGACCTCGACCGTCTTCTCGACCACGACGGTCTCGACCACCTTCTCGCCCTCTTTCGTAACCACCACCGTCTCGACGACGGTTTGCGGCGTTGCTGGGGCACCACATTGAGCCGCAACCACTGAGAGCAGGACCAACACGGAAAGCAGCGCCAATGCTGTTACCGTTTTCTTGGAAAACATAGGTTCTCCTCCTTACATTGTGTTTGCATAAAGATTGGTCATCCGGAGTGAGCATCTTGCTCCCTCTAATTCGTGAGTATCACAGCCAAGACTAACCGCTTCACCACCCCCTTTCTCAATGAAGATTTCTCGGAAATCGAAACATTCCCTCACTTCTCGGACGGCCCACCGAGCACGAGCCTTCTCTCGTTGGCGGAATGGGGCAGTGAGGAGGGCTCAGGCTCAAGCAAGCGTCCTTCGGGGCGTAAGGAGCGAGGAGGAACGTCCGGTAGTATCTTTAAAGGCGGATTATCATTTGATCCAATATCCGTGCGAGATGCAGAAGGCGAGTTTGAACGATTTTTGAGCAAGCGCAGGTCATCCTCATCCGAAACCACCAGACCCGGGGAGACCAAATCCTCATCCACATAAACCGTAGCCATAGATGGCAAGGGGTCGCGGGATGAGTCGCGAACGTTGTCTGGATCTAATAGTGTCTGCAGGCCGAGACCTCCCAGCATGACCAACAATAGAGTCAGGGCAGACTGCACCGCCAGAGGCAGCCACGCCATCCGGAATCGGCGTGGCTGCGGCGACTTCTCCCTCTCTAATTCTAGCTTGATCCGTTTCCAGACATGTTCCGGCGGTTCATGCCCGCTCACCCGGGCATCCAAAGTCCTCCGCACCAGACGCTCTAGCTCGTCATCGGAATATGGATTAGGTAAACTCATATATCAAACCTCCTGGCAGACGTTGGTCAGCCAGTAGTTCACGTCGAAGGTTCTCTCGAGCATAGTGCAAGCGGGATTTAACCGTGCCCACCGGGCAGTCCATAATTTCGGCAATCTCGTTCAGGCTGAAATCCTGCAAATAGAACATCACCAGGCTGGCGCGTTGCTTGAACTCCAGTTTGCTAATGGCCTCGTACACAAGCTCATAAAGCTCGCGTTCTTCTACCGTCTGCTCAGGTGAAGCCACGGCCGGGGTGATCAACTGCTCGATGATCTCATCCAACGCAGCCGGCCAGCGGCGATGTCGGGCTGTCCAGTCGTGAGCCAGGTTGACAGCAATGCGATAAAGCCAGGGTGCCAACGATACCCCCGCGCGAACGTTATCGATGTGTTTGAACGCTCGCAAGAAGGTCTCTTGCAGAATCTCCTCGGCGGCCAGGCGGTCATTGGTGATTGCCAGAGATGTTCGATAGATAGATGCTTTATGCATCTCATAGAGAGCCTCAAAGGCTCCCAAATCGCCCCGCTTGGCACGAGTGATTAATGTAATCTCTTCCTCAGTAGTTGTTGCCATATCCCCCTCTTGAATGTACATCGATCGAGCGAGAAAGGCTCGAACCGTGGCAAGCCACGCACACGGACCAGACCAACCGATGAAGACGGCTCCCTATTGGTGGCCGAAATTACTGGTAGCGCTAGTGCCCTGTCAAGGCTAAATGGACAGATGATTTTGACGCCCATAGCGTTAGTTTTTACACGTCAAATCACCGTTGATAGGGTACTAGCTACAAAACTCTCCAGAAGTGACAACGTGGACCAGGATTCTCCATGGGGATAGGGCAACAGACTTCGAAGTATAAATGCCGCATCCCCAGTCTTCCGCGAATCGGGTGCTAGCAAAATTATTGGCTCAAGGAAGGAGGGGCTCCATTGAAGGATAGCTGATACACAGGCTTGAATAAACACTCCCAATGCCCAAGACTAATATACCATCATATAGAAGAGTAGTCAAGGCTATCAATATAGATGACAGGCAACCCAATGACCACCGCCCAGATCCCTGAATTCCGGATCCACTTCATGGCATATATCCATTACCCGAGGACAGCGAGTACTGAAATTGCAGCCCTTGGGCGGACTGGCCGGACTGGGCACATCCCCCTCCAGGATAATGCGCTGGCGTTTTTCCTCAATGACCGGGTCGGGGATCGGTACGGCGCTCAACAGGGCCTGGGTGTAAGGATGCAAGGGATTGCTGTAGAGCTCGTCCCGATCAGTCAACTCGGCCAGCTTGCCCAGATACATCACCGCGATGCGATCACTGATGTGCCGCACCACGCTTAGATCGTGGGCGATAAAGAGGTACGTCAGGCCAAACTCGGTTTGCAGGTCTTCCAGCAGGTTGATGATCTGGGCCTGGATGGACACGTCCAGTGCCGAAATCGGTTCGTCGCACACGATAAACTCCGGGTTCACCGCCAGCGCTCGCGCCACACCGATGCGCTGGCGCTGACCGCCAGAGAACTCGTGGGGGTAGCGATTGACGAAGTAGGGATTCAACCCGACTACCCTTAGCAGGTCTTGAACTCGCTCACGCCGCTCGGTTCTGTTGGAGTGAATGTTGTGCACTTCCAGCGGCTCACCAATGATGTTGCCGACGGTCATACGCGGGTTGAGCGAGGCGTAAGGGTCCTGGAAAATCATCTGCATCTGTCGCCGCTTGCGCCGCAACGACTCACCCTTCAATTGAGTGAGATCCTCACCCTTGAACAAAACGTGACCATCTGTAGGCCGGTAAAGCTGCAAAATCGCCCGGCCGGTGGTGGATTTACCGCAGCCTGATTCACCCACCAACCCCAGGGTTTCCCCCTGCTTGATGGAAAAGGTGATGCCGTCCACAGCCTTGATGTCCCCTACGTGGCGTTGAATGATGATTCCTTGCGTGATGGGGAAATACATCTTTAGATTGTGGACGTCCAGCAAAGTATTATTGTTGGTCATAACTTGTGTTCTCCTGGTACAGAAAGTAATACGTAAAGCGTAAAACATGAAACGTGAAACGTAAAACACGATGCGCATTACGCCTTGCGTTTTACGCCTTCACGTTTTTCTTGTCGGCTTGGCTGTGGTAACATCTACCCAACAGGCCACTTTGTGGTGCGGAGCTACGAACTCCAGCGCTGGATTCTCTGTCTTGCACTTATCAATCCGATAATTGCAGCGTTCGTAGAAAGGACAGCCTTGGGGCAAAGCGATCAAGTCGGGCGGCAATCCCTCAATCGAAGTCAACCGGCGCCCGCGCTCCGCGTCCAACCTGGGGAGGGAGCCCAACAGGCCAAGAGTATAGGGGTGACGCGGGTCTCTATACAACTCTTTCACCGGCGCTTGTTCGACGATGAAACCCGCGTACATCACCGCCACGCGATCGGCTATGCCAGCGACCACACCCAGGTCGTGAGTGATCCAGATGATGGACATCCCGATCTCGTCACGTAACTTCTTCACCAGATCCACAATCTGGGCCTGGATGGTCACGTCCAAGGCCGTAGTGGGCTCGTCAGCGATGAGGAGCTGCGGGTTGCAACTCAATCCCATCGCGATCATCACCCGCTGGCGCATACCGCCCGAGAACTGGTGGGGGTAGTCGTCAATCCGATCCGCGGCTAAGGGGATACCCACCATCTCCAACAGCTCAACCGTTCGCCGCCGCCCCTCTGACTTGCTCATACCCAGGTGTAATTCCAGGGCTTCACTCACTTGCTGCCCGATGGTCAGCACCGGGTTGAGGGAAGTCATGGGGTCCTGGAAGATCATCGCGATTTTGTTGCCCCGCACCGAGCGCATCTCGTCGTCGCTGATCTTCATCAGATCGCGACCCTCGAACAGCGCCTCTCCTCCAACAATCTTTCCGGGGGGCATCGGGATGAGCCGCATGAGTGACATCACACTGACACTCTTGCCGCAACCACTTTCTCCCACAATGCCCAGGGTTTCGCCCTCGTTCAATTCGTAAGAGATACCATTAACGGCATGGACTACGCCATCTTGGGTGAAGAATTGAGTCTTGAGTCCACTCACCTCCAATAAAGTTGCCATACAATCCTCCTGTGAATTGAGTTCAATTTTGGTCGTGAACTTATCTGCAATAGATTCTGTCTTGGAAGGTAGGTTTCTAAACCTGCTCCCAAATGGTCAATCGATCTGGGGATTCAGGGCCTCGTTCAGCCCGTCGCCCAGGAAGTTGAAAGCCAGAACAATGGCCACCAGCACAGCGGCCGGGATAAACAACAGGGGCCAGAGTCCGGGTTGCCGCCAATAGCCGTAATATTCATAGAGCATGGCGCCCCAACTGGGGTTGGGCGGTTGCAAGCCGATGCCCAAAAAGCTAAGCGTCGCCTCTGACAGGATAATGCCGCCCACCCCGCCCGACACAGCTACAATAACCGGGGGCATTGCATTCGGCAGCAGGTGCCGCAACATGATCCGCCAGGTCGGCACGCCGATGGCCTGGGCAGCCAGGACATAGTCACGCTTCTTGAGCGAAAGCAATTGTCCACGGATCAGTCGCGCCAGGCCCGGCCAGCCCACCAGGCCAAGGGCAATAATCACCACCAGGTAATCCAGATACCCAGAGCGGGCCAGTTCGCGCAGCCCAATGCTCTTAACCCAGGCCTCCAATCCCGGCTTAATGGTAGCAGCGATAAAGAAGACAAACAACAAGCCGGGAAAGGCAAAGAGCACGTCGCTCAAGCGCATAATCAGCGTATCTACCCAGCCACCCAGATAACCTGATAAGACGCCGAAAAAGATACCCAGTATCAGCCCAAAGCCTGTGACGGTAACAGACACGAAAGCCGCCGAGCGTGCCGCCCAGACAATCCGGCTGAACACGTCACGCCCCAATTCGTCGGTGCCCAACAGATGTTCGAGGCTGGGAGCAGCACGCACGTTCTCCAGGTCAATTTTATCATACTGGTAAGGTGCAATCTGCGGCGCAAAAACAGCCGTGAAGTACATCAAGCCGATAATGACCAGCCCTACCATCGCCGGGCGGTTGCGCCGCAGACGATACCAGAGGTCGCCCCACAGCGTACGTCGTGGCCTGGACACCCCACCCGCTAATTCCAATCGCAAATCGGCTTGGGCCTGCGTACTCATCAGCTCCTAAGCCTGCCGAATGCGCGGGTCTACTACGCCGTAAAGCACATCGACCCATAGATTGCCCAGGGCATAAGCGACCGCCACCAAGAGAGTGACAGCCATGATGATGGGATAATCTCGCCCGCCCAATGCCTCGAAAGCGAGTTGTCCCATGCCAGGGATGCCAAAAATAGTCTCAGTCAGAAATGTCCCTTCCACCAGGCTTCCCAGCAGGAAGCCCAGGATGGTCAGCAAGGGGATAAAAGCATTGCGCAACGCGTGGGCAGTGACCACCGTCATCTCGTGCAAGCCCTTGGCCCGCGCGGTGCGAATGTAATCCTGCCCCATCACTTCCAGCATCCCCGCTCGCGTCTGCCGGGCAAAAACGGCCATGGGCCCAATGGAGAGCAACACCACCGGCATCACCGCACTGCGGCTAAAGATGCCGCCCCATCCGCCGGGCGGCAGCAGCGGAACCGTCCGGGCGAAAAGGAAAAGCAGAATGGGACCGGCTACAAAGACGGGAATCGCTCGCCCAAACACTACCCCAAAGACTACCAACCGGTCTATCCACTTTCCCCGGTGCAAGGCGGCGGTCACCCCCAGTAGCACTCCGATGGCGACGCCGATGAACGACGACACAGCGTTGAGCTGGATGGTGACTGCCAGACGGGGAATCAGCAGGCGCAACACGGGTTGATTGCGATACTTGATAGATTCCCCAAAGTCAAAATGAACAATTCGCTCCAGGTACTTAAAATATTGGACGGTCAGCGGTTGATCGAAGCCATATTCGTGCGCCAATTGTGCCGCTATTTCGGGATTGTACTGCCGGCCCAGCAAGGCCACAATGGGATCAGCCGGCCCGTAATAGCCCAAGGCAAAGGTGATAAACGAGACGATAATCAATAATACGGGCAGCCACAACAATCGTCGGACAAAATAGACCAACATCCAGCGAACTCTCCCTATCGCTCCAGGGAGTAGTATTGATATTTGGGCACCACCATCGGCGGCAGGTAAGCATCCTTGACGTAGGGCTTGACCAGCCAGTTGTCAACCCCGAAGAACAGGGGCACCCATGGTGCTTCGTCAACGACGATTTGCTCCACCTGGCGATAGAGCTCCTCGCGTCGCCCTGCGTCTTTTTCTTCAGCAGCCGCCTGATCCAGCAATTCGTCCACCTGGGAATTGCAGTAACCGGTATGATTTAGCGGACTGCCACAGCGGAAATTGACGTCAAGGAAATCGTGCGGGTCGGGGTAATCGGCGATCCATCCTGCCTCCCCACCCCACATCTGATCGGTGTTGTCGGGACGATTGAGGTCACTGAGGAAGGTGGCCCAATCGGTCTGCTGAATCTCAATTTTCACGCCCAAATTTTCTTCGTAGGAGGCGGCGACAGCTTCGATGATGCGCCCCGTGGCGCCACCCGCGCCGAGCGCATGCAAGGTAATATCCGGGAACTCACTCACATCGCCGTATTTCGACTCGGCGATCAGCTCTCGCGCCTTCTCTGGGTCGTATTGCAGCGGCTTCAAGTCAGGGTTTTTGTAATTGGGCATCGTCGGCGGAATAATGCCCCAGGCCACCGGCACTGTCTCTTTGTAGACCACGTTAATAATACGCTCGCGATCCAGGGCATAGGTGAAGGCCTGGCGCACTTTCACGTCGTCGAAGGGGGGCTGATTCACGTTCAGGCCGATATAGAAGATGCCAATAGTATCAACCACATGCAGCTCTTTGTTGAGCGGGTTGGTGGGGTCGGTGACGCGCTCGATGTCGTTCAGGCCGACCGGCGTCATATCCAGTTCCCCCTGCTCGTACCCCACCATTAGCGAACCGCCCGACAGGACGAAGTTGATGCGATCCAGTTTGGGCTTGGGTTCCCGATAATAATTTTCGTTGCGCTCCAGCACAAGAAGTTCGCCGAAGCGGTACTCAGCCAACTTAAAGGGGCCGGTGCCATTGGGTTTGTCGGTCCAGGTGAGTCCGCCGCGCTCGATGTTCTCCTGGTCCAACACGTAGGCGGTGGGGTAAGTCAATTTGTCCAGGAAATAGGCGCGGGGCTGATCAATGGTGATCTCTAGCGTGTAGTCGTCAATCACCTGCACGCCTTTCACCTCGTTGGCCTTGCCGCGCAATTTGTCCTTACAGCCGATGATGTCACCCAGATAGATATCGGCGGTGGTGGACCGGGTACGGGGGTCACAAGCCCGCTCGAAGGACCACTTAAAGTCCTGAGCGCGCACCGGTTTTCCGTTGTGAAAGCGGGCGTTTTGGCGCAAGAAGAAAGTATAAACGGTACCGTCGTCGCTCATTTCCCAGCGCTCGGCCAGGTCGGGCACGAGGTTCAAATCCCGGTCAAAGGTGACCAGTCCGCTGAAAATCTCGACCACGTATTCGGCTGAGGTGGCATCACCGCTCAGATCAGGGTCAAGCGTGGGCGGATCATCGCCCGGAACGTTGAGGACTTGACCGGTGGATGGCGGGATAACTCCCATTTCCGGTGTCGTAACCAGTTCAGGCGTCTGGGCCTGCGAGGGAGCGCCGACTCCAGCGCCACTACCCTCAACGGCAACAGAAGTTGCACCTCCGGTGCCCGGCAGCCGACCCAGAATGGCGTTTCCCCCTACCACGCCCACTACACAGATGGCGCCCAGGCAAACCAACAGAACTACAGCAATCAGGGGTATCCAACGATTCTGTTTAAACACGTCTCTTCTTCTCCCGGATCTATTACGGATCCCTTTAAACTAGACTAGACCTCATCGTCCATTTATACTAGACCTCATCGTCCACCAACCCAATCCTTTAAAGCCAGATCTTTTCAAATGAGCGGGGCCAAGCTTCGGAAGTCTTAGCTATAGGGTCCCCTTCAGGAAAGAAACCACTCGAGCCGGCAATCTCAAGCGGATTCCGATTATTTCCGTTTTGTCAGACCTGTCCAAAGACTTCCGAAGTGCTTATTCAGAATACAACTTGGTATTTTTGTGGCGGTCTTACACCTAATTTCCGTTCCAAAATGCGAAGCCATTCATGAACAAATGTGAGCGAAGTCCTACTTGAAAGGTATTGTCCTTAAAGCCCACAAAAACCAGCGGAAGACATCTCTCCTCGTAGAGGCCAGCGGGTATTCCATCTCCTGGCGCATAGAAATGCGCCAGATACGAGGTTTTCTTTTCCATAAAACCAATTGAAAATATTGTAAGAGTAAACTGACAAAAAGTCAAGACAAAATGGACAAACGAGGCATTAGCGGACGTCCGCCAGATATGCATTCAGCACCGACAACCCGTTTTGAAAATCCCGCCGCCCGAACCCCCAGCGAATGTGACTGTCGCCAAAGTCGAATAAAGTGGAGGGTGCCAACAGCACGCCTGATTGGCGCACCGCTGCCTGACAGAACGCCATCGCCCCCTCCTCGCGCAACCGGACGAAGGCAATAGGACCCGCCAGTGGCTCACGCCAGGCAAACAGGCCAAGCCAACGGGCCATAAACTCGCGGGCGTACCCCAGATTGGTCTGGATGATACCCAGGTTGCGTTGGATGATGGTCTCGGCCTGCTCCAACGCCACGCGAGCCAGGAATTCGCCCGGCGCACTACTGCAAATAGTGGTGTAATCCTTCAGGCGCAAGAGTGACTGCACCAACTGGCGGTCCTGCGAGGTAAGCCAACCGATGCGCAGCCCCGCCAGCCCAAAGGTCTTGGACATGCCCCACAGGCTGATCGCTTGTGGGTAGCGGTCGCTGGCGGCAGAGAGACGCTGGGTGGGTTCGTATTCCAACCCGCGATACATCTCGTCGCAAAAAAGCCAGATGCCATACCGGGCTACCAACTCCAGGATGGCATCGAATTCGCCGGGGGTGGGCAGGTAGCCAGTGGGGTTGTGGGGAATATTGATGACCAGCAATCGGGTATTGGCGGTCAGCAGGTCGGCCAGGCGATCCAGGTCCATACGCCAGCCATCGCCGGTTTCGACCATCGGCCAGAGATGAACATCGCAGCCCCGGTAGGCGGCCAGTTCAAACAGCGACTGGTAGCAGGGAGTTTGCACCACCACCCGCTCACCAGGGTTCAGCAAAGCCATCATAGACAGGAAGATGGCCTCCTCCGGGGCGTTAGTGACGACCACGTCGTCAGTGGTGATGCGCGAGTGAAAGCGAGCAATGGTTGCTCGTAGGGCCGGATCCCCTTGAGACTCGGTATAGCCCAACCGCAGGTCGGCCAGTGCGGACAGCGGCACGCCCGCCATGTCCAACAATTCGCCCACTGACATCGTCTCACAATCCGAGGCAGAAAGCAGGTGGGGCGCGGTGAATTCCCAGCGGGCGAAATAACGTTCCAGTTGAAACTCGCGGATGGCCATTGTTACCCTCGCCCGCTTTCCCGCAGTCGCCTGGCCAGCGCCTCAGGCACCTGCCCCGCCTTTGAGAGAAGGTCCAGGGTAGCCTGAGGGTCAAAAGGCGTTTCGGCCTCTTCTGCCTGGGCCACGGGCCGAGGCGGGGTCGGGGGCGCCTCCGCCACTTCTGCCAGCTCCAGCGCGGTTGCCACTACCACCTCCACTGCGTCCAGAATATCGGACACACCAGCGATGGGCAGCGCGCCGGCCTGGATGAGAGACCGGTTGCCAGCGACGGCCGGCTCAATCGAAGGCTCCAGGTCCCAAACGTAGACCGCTTTACCCAGCCGCAGCGCCTCATCCGCCGTCTCTCGGGCCGGGCCCGCCTCGTCAGCGGCAACTACAAACACCGCTTCCACCAGCCCGATGATGAGCTTATTGCGGGCTATCGCCTGCGCTTCGTCGAATTTGGCCTCAGGATGAAAGGGGCTGAGGAGCAATGCTTGACCCCGATCGACGGCAGCCATCACTTCCTGGGGAGCATGATAGGCATGGACGCCCATCGGCAGTAAGGCCACAGCCAGGCCTCCTTCCACCGACAATGCCCCATCGAAGGCAGTTCGTCCCACCCCTTTGCCCAGCCCGCCAGCTACCACCAGGCCCTCTTCGGCCAGCAAAGTCGCCAACTCGTGGGCCAGGCCGACCGTTTCTGGTCCGCTGTCTCGCGCCCCAATCACCGCCACCGACGGCCGGCTCAGTATCCTCAAATCTCCGCGGCAAAAGAGGAGCAGGGGTTGCATTACCTGCGGGAACCAGCGGACGAGCGCATGCGGATAGCGAGGGTCGGCGCGGGTGATGAGTTGCACGCCGTCGCGCTCCAGACGGGTCAACCAGGCCATTTGTTCCGAGAGATGTTCAGCGGCGGCAACGGCCTGTCCTGTCTCCTGCGCCGAGAGGTCAAACCGGGCAGCCATCTTGGCCGAAGACAACTCAAACAGAGCCGATAAGGGCCGCTTTCCCTCCAAGCACCAGGCCGTGACGATGTCCTTAACACGGCCCAATCTGAGGCCGCTGGCGTAGGTCAGAGCCAACCAGAAGGCAGATTCAGGGGATTGCATCACGTTACTCTTCTCCCCTCAGTGTCCCGTTCTCCCACCTGACCCTTCGCAGCCACGGGTCGCGACCCGTCAGTGCCCTGACCATCGCTGCCAGCACCTGTGGGCGACCACTGGTGAAGAAATGATGCCCGGCGACACACGTCTCATCTGGCTGGATACCCTCCAACATCAGCACTCGCTCTACCTGCCGGGCGACGGCGGCGGCCGGGTCAATAATCGACATCCCTTGGGGCGCAATGCGTCGGATGACCGGCAACAGGAAAGGATAGTGAGTGCAGCCCAGAGCGATCTGATCCACACCGGCGTCAAGCATAGGTTGCAGATACGTTCGCAGCAGCGACTCGGTTTCCGGCGTGTCGGCCTGGCCCGCCTCGACGCGTTCCACCAGCCCATCCCCCACCTGCACATGGACCGTCACGTTGTGGGCATAGCGCGCCGATGTATTGCGAAAGAGGTCCCCATTCACCGTCCCCTCCGTCGCCAGTACGCCGATGCGGCCGGCTTGTGTCCGTTCGGCAGCCGGCTTTACCGCCGGCTCCATGCCCACAATCGGCACGTCGAATTCAGCCCGCAGCGCTTCCAACGCCACTGCCGAAGCAGTATTGCAAGCGACGACGATGAGCCCGGCCCCGCACTCAATTAAGAAGCGGGCGATGCCCAGCGAGAAGCGCCGGATCTCCTCAGGGGGACGCGGTCCATAAGGACAATGCACGCTGTCGGCCAGGTACAGCGTGGCCTGGTGCGGCATGCGTCGCACCACCTCCCGCCACACCGACAGCCCACCAACCCCCGAATCGAACAGGCCAATGGTCGCAGCCCCCCGCGCGGACGATGCCACCTCATCCCAGGTCAATCTAACAATCCTCCAGGCTCCATTCCTTATAACACCCACGTGCGTTGGGTATAACCCCCGGTCCTCCCATTGCGATATGCCTCCACAAAAGCCAGGAATAGGCGCCGTGCCGCTTCCTGGCTGGCTACCAACTCCTCCGGATGCCACTGCACGCCAATGGCAAAGGGGTGATGAGG